>NZ_JBHYVB010000120.1:0-35934 GCF_042750115.1 Streptomyces sp. NPDC059455 | reverse complement strand
GGCGCCAGAAGCGCCAGAAGCGGCCGCCGGAAGGTGAGGAGCAGACCATGTCGCAGACAGTGGAGTGGAAGGTCCATCTCTATCTCTCCGAGGACGAGGGGAGGACCAGGGCGCGGGTGGAGCTGGACACCGGGTCCACGGCGCTCACCGGCCGGGGACTGGCCCGGTGCAACCCGGACGACGAGGACGTGCCCGTGATCGGCGATGAGCTCGCGGCCGGGCGGGCGCTCAGCGATCTGGGGCAGCAGCTGGTGCGGGCCGCCGAGCACGACCTGGAGAGCGTGGGCGCGCCCCCGGCCTCGCGCAGACCACGGCCCGGCTACGGCTGGATCGCCTGAGGGACCGCCCCCATAGTGGGCGCGACCGCCGTACGGGTCGCGTCCCGGTCCCGGACGGCCTCCAGCACCCGCCGTACCGGATGAACGGGGTGGAAACCCGGCCACCCCAGCACTGGCCATTATTTATGAATACATCTTGACAGCCCGTTGGCACCCCCGGACGATGAACCGATCTCTCGTCTCTTCTGTCATCGCCGAGCCGCCGACCGCGGGGAGCCCCCTGTGACGCTGTCGCCGCATCTGCCGGACAAACTGACCATCACGCTGTGGGACTTCAGCTGGTACACCCGCACCGGCCCGGATGAGCCCTTCGCCGATCTCGACCGCGCCTTCGAGGATGCCGTGGCCCGCGGCTACAACACGGTGCGCGTCTGCGCCATGCCGTACCTGCTCTTCGGCTCCCGGCTGGACACGACCAAGCTGCGGCCGTCGGCGCTGGGCGGCGCGTACGGGCAGCGGATGCGCTGGTACGACCTGGGCGGCGGGGGCGAGATCGACGGACGGGCGTGGCTGCGCGAGCTGTTCGAGGCGGCCCTGCGCCATGACTGCTTCGTCATCCTCTCCAGCTGGGAGTACCAGCAGAGCCCGTCGTTCGGCGAGGACCGCGCCTGGTTCGACGCGCTGATGGCCGTCGATCCCGAGCGGCGCGCCGAGACGCTCGCGGACGCGCTGGCCGATCTGATCGACTACCTGGTGATCCACGGTCTGGACGACCGGATCGCCTTCACCGAGCTGCACAACGAGGTCCAGGGCAGCCGGCTCACCGAAGGGCTGGACGGCGAGGACAGGGTCGTCGCCCTGCGGCCGCGGCTGGAGCGGGGTATCGCCCGGTTCAAGGAGCGCCACCCCAACCGGCCGGTCACGGTCAACTACGCCAAGGTGCCGGTCGGTTCGCTGCGCGGGGTCCCCCGTGAGGTGGATGTGGCGGTCTTCCACCCCTATGTCTACGGGGTGCTGGACGAGCTGCTGACCACCTTCGCCGTCCGCGACCGGGCCCGTCCCTTCCCCCAGGAGGCGGTCCGCCGGGAGCTGCTGCGCCCCGGCGCCCCCGATCTGGCCGACTGGGCCCCTCCGCCCGGCGATCGCTGGCGGCTGGAAGCCACCACGGTCGGCCCCCGGGAGATCTACGTCCACGACTGGTGCGACCCCGACCGCTGGGACGCCTGGCTGTACGACCGCTACGCCGTGCACCGGCTGGCGATGGACCAGCGGCTGGTCACCTGGATCGAGGCGGCCGCGGACTGGGCGGCCGCGAGCGGGGTTCCGCTGGTCTTCGGCGAGGGCTGGATCGGCTACACCCCGTTGCACGGGACCTTCGAGGAGGGCCCGGTGGGGGCCGCGTTCTGCCGTCGCGCGGTCGAGGAGTCGGCCCGGGTGGGCGCGTGGGGCGCGGTGGTGTGCTCCAACGCGGCGCCCCAGCACCCGATGTGGCGGGACATCGCGCTGCAGCGGGAGTGCAACGCGGTGCTGCGCGGCTGAGGACGGGCCCGTACGGCACCGGGTTGGCCCGCGCCCCGGGGCCGTACGGGATCTGCCCGGACCTCGAGGGCCGCTGGAGCCGCGCTCGCACCGGTAACCGCGCTCCCTGACGGGTACGGACATCACATCCCCTTGGCGGTGACGGCTGAAAGGGCCCGGATGTGACGACGTCCCCAGCGGATCCCAGCGAACGTGTTGCCGGGCGGGCCCCGCGCCGTGCGCTGGTGGCCGGTTCGGTCGGCAACTTCATCGAGTGGTACGAATTCGGGGTCTACGGCTTCTTCGCGACGATCATCGCCGCGAACTTCTTCACTCCGCACGGCGGCAGCGAGCTCGAGGGCCTGGTCAAGACCTACGCCTCCTTCGGGATCGCGTTCTTCTTCCGCCCCATCGGCGCCGCCGTCTTCGGCCGGGTCGGCGACCGGATCGGCCGCCGGCCCACGCTGATCCTGGTGCTGCTGCTGATGACCGGCGCCACAACCCTCATCGGAGCTCTGCCCACGTACGACACGCTGGGCACGGCCGCGCCCTGGCTGCTCACCCTGTTGCGGATCCTCCAAGGTCTCTCCGCGGGCGGGGAGTTCGGCGGTGCGGTGTCGATCATGACGGAGTTCGCTCCGCCGGGCCGCCGCGGGCTGTACGGGGCGTGGCAGTCGTTCACCGTGGCGCTGGGGCTGCTGGCCGGGGCCGGGGTGGCGGCGGTGCTGGCCACCGTGATGAGCGAGGAGTCGCTGGGCGACTGGGGGTGGCGGCTGCCGTTCCTGCTGACCCTGCCGATCGGGCTGGTGGCCCTGTGGCTGCGGCTGAGGCTGGAGGAGACCCCCTTCTTCCGCGCGACGGCGGACGCGGACACCGGCACGGCGTCGGCCACCGGGCCGGAGCGGGTGGCGGACCCCCGGGAGGTGGCCGGGGCGATCGTCATGGGGGCCGCGCGCATCATGGGCTGGGCGGCGGCCGGTTACACCTTCCTGGTCGTCATGCCCTCGTACCTCCAGGCCACCTTGAACGCCACCTTCCAGCAGGCGCTGGTCGCCACCGTGGTGGCCAACGCGGGCTTCGCTCTCTCCATCCTCCCGGCCGGGCTGCTCAGCGACCGGATCGGGCGGCGGCCGGTGATGCTGACCGGGGCCGCGCTGGTGGCGGTGCTGGCCTTCCCGCTGCTCAATGTCCTACAGGATCCGGACAGTTCGGCATGGGTCCAAGGGGCGGCGGTCTTCGTGGCGGGCGTGGTGGTGGGCCTGATGGCGGGGCCCGGTCCGGCCATGCTCGCCGAGATGTTCCCGACCCGGATCCGCTACACGGGTCTGGGTCTGGCGTACGCGCTGTCCAACGCGGTGTTCTCCGGATGCGCCGGACTCATCATCACCGAGGTGATCAAGCACACCGGCGAGGTCGACATCCCGGCCTACTACGTGACGGTGACCTGCGCCGTCAGCGTGGTCGCCCTGTTCACCCTGCGCGGGGAGAACCACCGCGGCGCGCTGCCCGACGCGGCGCGGGCCACGACGGGGGCCGAGCGGGAGGAGGAGACATCATGCGGGTGATCGGTCTGATGTCGGGCACGTCCCATGACGCGGTGGACGCCGCGGCGGCCGATCTGGTGCTCGACGGCGACACCGTGGTGCTGGCCCCGCTGGGGCTGGTCAGCGAGGCGTACCCGGAGGCGCTGCGGTCGGCGCTGAGCGCCGCGCTGCCCCCGGCGGCCACCACCATGCGGGACGTGTGCGCGCTCGACACCCGGATCGGCCAGGCGTTCGCCGCGCTCGCGGTCCGCGCCGACCGGGAGCTGTGCGAGGGGCGTACGGATCTCATCGGCTCCCACGGCCAGACGGTGTACCACTGGGCCGAGGGCGGGCGGGTGCACGGGACGCTCCAGCTCGGCCAGCCCGCCTGGATCGCCGAGGCCACCGGCCGCCCGGTGGTCTCCGATCTGCGCACCCGCGATGTGGCCGCGGGCGGCCAGGGCGCTCCCCTGGTCAGCCTGGTGGACGCCCTGTGGCTGCGCGGGCGGCCCGGTGTGTGCGCCGCCCTGAACCTGGGCGGGATCGCCAACATCACGGTGGTCGCCGGCGCCCGGGAGCCGCTGGCCTTCGACACCGGCCCGGCGAACGCGCTCATCGACGCGGCGGTCGGCGATCTGACGGGTGGCCGGCTGGACCATGACGCGGACGGCGCCATGGCGGCGCGCGGCACCATCCATGAGCCGCTGCTGGAGCGGCTGCTGGCCGAGCCGTACTACGCGCTGCCCGCGCCCAAGACCACCGGCAAGGAGCTGTTCCACGCGTCCTATCTGCGTGCCGGTCTGGCCGCCACGGGCCCGGTGCCGGACGATGACGTGGTCGCCACCGTCACCGAGCTGACGGCCCGGACGGTGGCCGACGCCGTACGGAAGGCGCATGCCACCGAGGTGATCGCCTCGGGCGGCGGCACCCGCAACCCCACCCTGATGGGGGCGTTGCGCCGGGAGCTGGGCCCCATCGCGCTGCGGACCTCCGACGACCTCGGCCTTCCCGCGGCGGCGAAGGAGGCGTACGCCTTCGCCGTCCTCGCCTTCCTGACCGCCCACGGGCTGGCCGGTACGGTGCCGAGCTGCACCGGCGCCCGCCATGCCAGCGTGCTGGGGTCGATCACCCCGGGGCGCCGCGGCCTCGGTCTGCCCGCGCCGGGGCGGCCCGCGCCCACCCGGCTGGAGGTCTTCCGCCGCTGAGCGGGGGGCGGCGCCTCGCGGCCGGTGGAACCTCACGGTGGGAAAGGGATGTCGGCGCCGCCCGTAACGGGAGTACGTTTGGGAACGGCCCGCTATCGAAGGGGTGAATGTGGGTAAAGGACCCCTAGTTGCCGACGGGGGGCCTGAACGGGGGGACGGGGGCACGTGGCGGAATCCGGAATGGGCGTGGGCTTAAGAGGCCGCAGCGGGATCATCAGTCTGGTCGGGGAGTGTCTCAGGCTGGAGCCGACGGACGAGCGGCCGGTGATCATGCTGTTGGGGCCGCGCGGCAGTGGGGCCAGCGACGCTCATGGCGCGCTGATGGAGAAGTTCGGCCCCGAGACGCCGTTCGCGTATGTCAATGTCGGCGGTGAGCAGTCCCTGCTGCCGCGGTACGCCCTGGCGCTGCTCGCACGCCAGTTGGAGCGCAAGCTGCCGCGCTACCGCCGCTCGCACTTCCCGCGGCTGACGCTCGGTCTGCTCGCCTCCGACCACCAGCTGCGGATGACGAGCCTGGCGGAGGGGCGGCGCAACATCCGGCGGGAGCTGGACGCGTTCCAGGAGCAGGCGGAGGCGCGCTACGGCGACTATCTCGCCGCCTTCTTCGAGGTGGCCGGGGGCGCCGTGGGCGCTCCCGACGGCGCCTCCACGGCGGCGCTCGCGCTGCTGCGGGACGCGCTGCGGCGCGGCCGGAGGCGGCTGCCGGGCCGCAAGTTCACCAGCAGCGCGGCCTGGTACGGCGGCCATCCGCTGCTGCAGAGCCGGGATCCGTGGGAGGCGCTGGTCGAGCTCAACCTGTGGCGCCACGACGGGGACGAGGACGATCAGGAGCGGCTGGACCGGGTGCTGTTCTCGGCCCTGCTGGAGGACATGCGCAGCAATGTGCGCCACTCGTTCATGCCCCGCTCGTATCTGCTGCTGCTCGACAACTCCCATACGGAGTACGGACGTCGGTTTCTCGATCTGCTGATCCGGGCCCGCCATGACGACGCCGTGGTGGCGGGCGCCGACTGCGATCCGCTCACCGTCGTGGCCAGCTCCAACCGGTGGCTGCCCCGCTGGGGCCCGGCCACCGGCGACCAGTGGCCGTGGCGGCTGCGCGGCCCGGACCGGGCCTCCCTGGCGGACTGGAGCGAGCACCGGCCGGGCCGGGACAGCGATGACACCTGGTGGTATCCGCTGCGGCTGCGCGACCTCAATCTGGACGAGGTGCGCATCCGGATCGAGCTGGAGCTGCGCCACCACCCCGACCTCGCGCCGTTCACCCGGCTCGCGCCGTTCGTCCACCGGCTGACCGCGGGGCTCCCCCGGGCGGTCAGCCTGGTCCTGGAGCTGCTCCGGCACTCGTCCGTGCCCGTCGAGGACGGCGCCGAGCAGGACCGCTGGCTGCGCACCCTGCCGGACCGCACACCGCGGGAGGGCGAGGACACCCGGACGCTGGCGGAGGCCGCCCTGGACCATCTGCTGCGCGGTTTCGACCCCGCGCGGCGGCTGGCGCTTGAGGAGTGCGCCGCGGCTCGCGACCTGTCCATCGGCACCCGGCTGCTGGGTTCGGGCGACTCGCTGTTCGGCGAGGTCCGCGGCCGCTGGCTGCTGGACAGCCCGGGGGCCGTGACCCCGGCCCTCCATCCCTGGCTGCGGCGGCTGTTGCTGTGGCGGCTGGCCGGGCGTCCGGACGACTGGGACGCGGTGCACGAGCTGCTGGCCGAGCACTTCAGGTCCGAGGGCCGCCCGGTCCAGGAGATGTACCACCGGCTGGCGGCGGAGCGGATCGACGAGGTGACCGGGTATCTGGTGGAGCGCTTCCCGGCGGTGACCGCGGCGCAGTGGATCAGCGAGTTCAACATCATCACGGCCGCCCCCAACCGGCTGGGCCAGGCCGGCGGACCGCTGGAGCTGCTCGCCGACCTCGCCCCGGACGAGCCCCCGGAGGCGGTCACCACGGCCTCGGTGATCCGGGAGTTGATCACGGTGCGCTGGGTGTGGAGCGATCCGCTCGCCGACCCCGGGATGCGGCTGAACGACATGATCGCCGACGGTTTCAACCAGCTCTCACGACTGCGGAGGAACGACATCGTGGCCCTGTTCAACGAGGCGGAGCGGTACCGCCACTGGCGCCATCCGCTGACGCGCGCGGGCGAGGGGTGAGACCGGTGCCGAGACTGGAATGGCCGCTGCACATCGTGCGCCGAGTGGTGATCGGCGTGATCGTTCTGGCCGTGCTCGCGGTGGCGATCCCGCTCACCGTGAACTGGTTCGAGGACAGGCGGGCGCGGTGCGGTGACGGCGTCGTCAAGATGGGCGACGACCGCGAGTGCGTGGGCGTCACCGACGGCTCGTACACCTTCGCCGACCATCTGGAGCGCGTGGAGAAGAAGATCAAGGCGGAGAACGAGCTGGTGGAGAAGCACGGTGACAAGTACGTCAGCGTCGCCTACATGACCTCGTTCACGCTGACCGAGGACGACAGCAACTCCGAGGAATCGGTCCGGCATGAGCTCGAGGGCGCGTATCTGGCGCAGTACCGGCACAACCGCGGCGATCTCTCCTCCTCCCCCAAGATCAAGTTGTTGATCGCCAATATGGGCAGCAGCGCGGCCCATTGGGAGCACACCGTCGATGAGCTGATCGACCGGAAGACCTCCGACGACAAGCTGGTCGCGGTCACCGGGCTCGGCCCCAGCGACACCCAGAACCTCGACGCGCTGAGGCGGCTGTCCGACAACGGTCTCGCCCTGGTCGCCAGCACCATGACGGCCACCAACATAGAGGGCATCAAGGGGCTCGTCCGGGTCTCGCCGACCAATGTGGACGAGGCGTATGCCGCCTCCGCGTACCTCAAGAAGGAGAAGGTCCGCCGGGCGGTGGTGGTCCAGGACGACGCGCGGGACAACTACTATGCCAAGACCCTCGGTGACGCCTTCACCGAGGTCTTCCAGGACATCAAGGGCCACCAGTTGGTGGCGGACCGGATGACCTATGACTCCTCGGTGCGCGGCGCCTGGGAGAACGAGCTGCGCTATATGCCGGGGCAGTTGTGCGACCAGAAGCCGGAGGCGGTCTTCTTCGCGGGCCGCGGCAAGCACCTCACCCGGTTCCTGGACGCGATCGCCAACCGTCCGTGCCAGGATCGGGAGTTCATGGTGATCACCGGCGACGACACCACCAACCTCACCGCCGATGACCTGGCCCACGCCGCCGAGAGCAAGGTGCGGGTGCTCTACACGGGCCTGGCGCACCCCGATATGTGGCAGGAGGACCCCGACTCCGTCTCCCGCCCGTCGGCCCAGTACTTCCAGCCGGGCGGGCTGCTGGCCAAGTGGTTCCCCGACGACCAGCACCAGGACGGCCAGGCCATCATGGCGCATGACGCGGTGCTCACCGCCGCCCAGGGCATCCAGATGGCGGCGCTGGGCGATGTGACCGGGGAATCGGTGGCGCGGATGTTCCACCAGATGAACAGCCGTCAGCAGGTACCGGGGGCGAGTGGGTTCATCTCGTTCCAGAACAATGGCAATCCGCGCAACAAGGCCATTCCGATCCTGCATCTCAACGCGAAGGGGCGCTCGGAACTCGTGGAGGTATCGGCGCGGCGGGGTGAGCCGGCCAGGAAGCAGTGAACGATCAGGCCGGCCCGGAAGGCGGTGCCGGTCAGCCGGCGCCGCCCTTGGGCTCGTCCCCGGTCTTCTCGTCGTCGACGATCTCCGCGTCCACGACGTCCTCCTCGGACGCGTGGGCCCGGTCCTCCCGGTCGCCGGAGGAGCCGCCCGTGGAGCCGCCGGCTCCGCCGCCGTCGGCCGGGCCGGACTGCTGGGCCTGGGCATAGATCGCGGTGCCGATCCGCTGCCCGACGGTGGCGGTCCGCTCGGTGGCCTCTCGGATCGCGTTGGTGTCCTCGCCCTCGAGCGTCCGCTTCAGATCCGCGACCGCCGCCTCGGCCTCCTGCCGGACGTCCCCGGGCACCTTGTCGGCCTGGTCCCGCAGCAGCCTCTCGGTCTGGTAGACGAGCGACTCGGCCTGGTTGCGGGTCTCGGCGGCCTCGCGGCGCCGGTGGTCCTCCTCCGCGTAACTCTCGGCCTCGCGCATCATGCGGTCGATGTCGTCCTTCGGCAGCGCCGAGCCGCCGGTGACGGTCATCCGCTGTTCCCGGCCGGTGCCGAGGTCCTTGGCGGAGACATGCATGATGCCGTTGGCGTCGATGTCGAAGGCCACCTCGATCTGCGGCACCCCACGCGGCGCGGGCGGCAGGCCGGTCAGCTCGAACATGCCGAGCTTCTTGTTGTACGCGGCCATCTCGCGCTCCCCCTGGAAGACCTGGATCTGCACCGACGGCTGGTTGTCCTCGGCCGTGGTGAAGACCTCCGAGCGCTTGGTCGGGATCGTGGTGTTGCGCTCGATCAGCTTGGTCATGATGCCGCCCTTGGTCTCGATACCGAGGGACAGCGGGGTGACGTCCAGCAGCAGCACGTCCTTGACCTCGCCCTTGAGGACACCGGCCTGGAGGGAGGCGCCGATCGCCACGACCTCGTCCGGATTGACGCCCTTGTGCGGCTCCTTGCCGGTCAGCTCCTTGACCAGGCCGGTCACGGCGGGCATCCGGGTGGAGCCGCCGACCAGGATCACATGGTCGATGTCGGCGGTCTTGATCCCGGCGTCCTTGATCGCCTGGTGGAAGGGGGCCTTGCAGCGCTCCAGGAGGTCCTCGGTCAGCTGCTGGAACTGCGAGCGGGTGAGCTTCTCGTCCAGGTGCAGCGGGCCCTGGTCGGACGCGGTGATGTAGGGCAGGTTGATCGTGGTCTCGCTGGCCGCGGAGAGCTCGATCTTGGCCTTCTCCGATGCCTCGCGCAGCCGCTGGACCGCCATCTTGTCCTGGGACAGATCGACGCCGTAGCCGTTCTTGAAGCGGGAGACCAGATGGTCCACGATCCGCTGGTCCCAGTCGTCGCCGCCGAGGTGGGTGTCGCCATTGGTGGCCTTGACCTCCACCACCCCCTCGCCGATCTCCAGCAGCGAGACGTCGAAGGTGCCGCCGCCGAGGTCGAAGACCAGGATCGTCTGGTCGTTCTCCTTGTCCAGCCCGTACGCCAGGGCGGCGGCCGTCGGCTCGTTGATGATCCGCAGCACCTTCAGCCCGGCGATCTCGCCCGCCTCCTTGGTGGCGGTGCGCTGGGAGTCGTTGAAGTACGCGGGAACGGTGATCACGGCGTCGGTGACGTCCTCGCCGAGGTACGCCTCGCCGTCGCGCTTGAGCTTCTGCAGCACCCGCGCGGAGATCTCCTGCGCGGTGTAGCGCTTGCCGTCCACATCGCCGGTGGCCGGGAACCGCCACCGGTCCTCGCCCATGTGGCGCTTGACCGATCGCGCGGTGCGCTCCACGTTCGTCACCGCCTGGCGCTTGGCGACCTCCCCCACCAGCACCTCGCCGTTCTTGGCGAAGGCCACCACCGAGGGGGTGGTCCGGGTGCCCTCGGTGTTGGTGATGACGGTCGGCTCGCCGCCCTCCAGGACCGATACGACCGAATTCGTCGTACCCAGGTCAATACCGACTGCGCGAGTCATCTCAGCCCTCCTCCCGGTCTGTCTCCCAGTATCCCAAAAGGGATATTCAGGAGTGGGGTGCGGAGGAGGGCGGGGGCCGGGAGGTCAGTCCCGCAGGTGGTCGACCTCGCGCATCTTGTTGGTGGCGTCGAGCGCGGCGACCTTGTAGGACTCGGCGAAGGTCGGATAGTTGAACACCGCGTCCACCAGATAGTCGACGGTGCCGCCGCAGCCCATCACGGCCTGGCCGATGTGGATCAGCTCGGTGGCGCCGGTGCCGAAGCAGTGCACCCCGAGCAGCCGCCGGTCCTCCGGGGAGACCAGCAGCTTCAGCATGCCGTGGGCGTCGCCGACGATCTGGCCCCGGGCCAGCTCGCGATAGCGGGAGACCCCGACCTCGAAGGGCACCTTCTCGTCCGTGAGCTGGTCCTCGGTGCGGCCGATAAAGCTGATCTCGGGGATGCTGTAGATCCCGATCGGCTGGAGGTGGTGGATCGGGTTCACCGGCTCCTCGCACGCGTGGTACGCCGCGCTCCGCCCCTGCTCCATGGAGGTCGCGGCCAGGGCCGGGAAGCCGATGACATCGCCGACGGCGTAGATGTGCGGCACGGCGGTGCGATAGTGCTCGTCCACCGCGATCCGGCCCCGCCGGTCGGCGGTGAGCCCCGCCTTGGCGAGGTCCAGCGCGTCGGTGAGCCCCTGGCGCCCCGCGGAGTACATCACCGCGTCGGCGGGGATCTTCTTACCGCTCTCCAGGATGGTCAGGGCGCCCCGCGGATGGCGCTCGACGGCCGCCACGGTCTCGCCGAAGCGGAAGGTGACGGCCAGGTCCCGCAGCCGGTACTTCAGCGCCTCGACGATCTCGACATCGCAGAAGTCCAGCATCCCCTCGCGCTGCTCGACCACGGTGACCTTGCTGCCCAGGGCGGCAAACATCGAGGCGTACTCGATGCCGATCACCCCGGCGCCCACGATGACCATGGAGCGCGGCACCCGCTCCATATTGAGGACGCTGTCGGAGTCCATGATCGTCCGCTCGTCGAACTCCACGCTCGCGGGGCGGGCCGGGCGGGTGCCGGTGGCGATCACGATGTGCTGGGCGGTGAGCAGCTGCTCCTGGTCGGTGGCGTCCGTGACGGCCACGGTGTGGTCGTCCACGAACCGGCCGGTGCCGGAGAACATCGCGACCCGGTTGCGGGACAGCTGGTTGCGGACGACATCCACCTCACGGCCGACCACATGCTGGGTGCGGGCCGTCAGGTCGGCGACGGTGATCTCCTCCTTGAGCCGGTAGCTCTGGCCGTAGAGATCCCGCTGGGTCAGTCCGGTGAGATAGAGCACCGCCTCGCGCAGGGTCTTGGACGGAACGGTTCCGGTGTGCAGGGAAACCCCGCCCACCATCTCCTTACGGTCGACGACGGCTACCCGGCGACCGAGCTTCGCGGCTGCGATGGCAGCCTTCTGGCCGCCCGGCCCGGATCCGATCACAAGCATGTCAAAGTCGGTCACGGGCCGAGTCTGACATCGGATGACACTCCGCTGGAAGAGTGAATCACCGGTCAACCCGCCCCGGGGCCGCCGGGCTTGAGGCGGACTACTCGGCGTGGGGCCAGAGATGGCCCTGGGCATCCCGGGCCAGGGAGGTCAGGGACGCCAGCAGAACGAGGCCGACCAGTCCGGTCGGCAGGGCGGGCGCGGCCCGCGCGGCATGGGCCACCAGCAGCCCGCCGGCCGCGGCGCCCACCACCAGGCCCCCCAGCAGCGCGATGCTGAGCCGGCGCACCGTTCCGCTGCGCACCGCGTCGACCAGCACCCCGGTCAGGGCGCCGGTGAGATACGTGGTGGAGAAACCGGGCGGCCCGACGGCCCGCACCAGACCGCTCTGCCCTCCCATGGCGAGCGCGGCCACCGCCAGCAGCCCGAGCTGCCGACCACCGGCGGGGTGGCCGTCGGCGGCCGCCCACACCGCCCAGAGCCCGCCGAGCGCGAGCAGTTCCACCGTGAGCGCGCACCGGGCCCGCAGGGCCGGCCGGGAGCCGCGGACGATCCGGCCGCTGACCAGCGCGCCCACGATGTATCCGCCCATGGCGACCGCGGAGTCCCGGGCGAGCGCCGCGTCCATGGACGCGGTGGACATGCCGAGCAGGGACAGATTGGCGGTCATGACGCTGGTGAAGACGCCGCCCAGGGCCAGAAAGCTGATCGCGTCCATCGCCCCGGTCGCCACGGTCAGCGCGACGGCGGCCACCGCTCCCCCGGAGCCGCAGGCCCGGCCGGGGTGTCGTGCTTTCGGTGCGGGGTCGGTGTCGCTCTCTTCGGCCATCGGCAACCCTCCGGCCACCCCGGGTGCCCCGGGCGGCCCACCGGAAACAACGGCCCTGGGAGCGCCGGGGCTTCAGGACCCAGCCGGGGCGCCGAGGCTTCAGCTCCCCCGACACACCCGGGGGTCAGGACCCGCCCGGTGCGGCGGACGCCTGCCGCTGCCGGTGTTTCGCGGCCTTGGCGCTGTTGCCGCACAGCCGCATGGAGCACCACCGGCGCCTTCCGCCCGGTGTGCGGTCGAGGTAGATCATGGTGCACAGCGAGGAGTCGCAGGCCCGCAGCGCCTCGCGCCGCTCCGGGTCCCCGAGCACCGCCATGAGGTCGCGGACGACGACCGACTGCAGCTCCCGCCCGGTCAGCGGGCGATCGGCGCCGTCGACCTCGACCCCGGTGCCGGTGGCCCTCAGCAGTGGCCGCGGCGGGGCGGGACGCGCCCGGTCGTTGAGCAGCGCGACGGACGCGGCGGATGGGGCCCGGCCGTGGACGACCGCCGCCACCACGTCGTACGCCGCCTCGCGCAGCGTCCGCAGCTCGGTGCGGAGCTCCTCGGTGACGGCCTCGTCGTGGAGCCGCAGCCCGACTCCGTCACACCACTGCCGCAGCCGGTCGAGGGTGCCGAGGCGCTCGATCGGGGTGCTGCCGCGCCGCCCGAGGGAGGCGACGAGGTTCAGGGCGAGGCTGCCGGCGTCGAAGCGCAGTGCCCGCAGCCGAGCGGTGACCCGCGGCCGCGGGACCTGCTCCGTCGAGGAATCCATGCGAATATAGTAACCGCCTGACGGGTTACTAAGCGGCTGAGAACGAGGGGACATCATGCGGATCGCGATCATCGGCGCGGGTGGCGTCGGCGGATACTTCGGCGCACGGCTCGCCGCCGCGGGGGACGAGGTCACCTTCGTGGCCCGGGGCCGCCATCTCACGGCGATCCGGGAGAACGGGCTGACCGTGCGCAGCCCGCTGGGGGATCTGCGGGTGCCGTCCGAGGTGGTCGTGCCGACGGTCTCCGACCTCGACGCCCCGGACCTGGTCATGGTGGCGGTGAAGCTGTGGGACACCGAGGACGTCGCCCGGCGGCTGGCGCCCCTCGCCGAGAGCGGCGCCGCCGTCGTGTCGTTCCAGAACGGAGTCCAGAAGGACACGGAGCTGCGGCGCCAGCTGCCCGCGGAGTCCGTCCTCGGCGGAGTGGGCTACATCTCGGCGTTCATCGAGGAGCCCGGGGTGGTGGTGCACAACGGCACGCTGCAGCGGCTGGTGTTCGGGGAGTACGACCGCAAGGAGTCCCCGCGCGCCCGCCACTTCCTCGACCGCTGTCTCGCGGCCGGTGTCGACGCGGAGATCAGCGGGGACATCGAGCGCACCATCTGGGAGAAGTTCGTCTTCCTGGTGGGTCTTTCCGGGACGACGTCGACGGTGCGGCAGCCGATCGGCGTGGTCCGCGGGAATCCCGGGTCACGGGATCTGCTGCGTGATGTGATGCGCGAGGTGGTCGCCGTGGGACGGGCCAAGGGAGTGCACCTGGACCCCGGTTTCGCCGACGACCGGCTCGCCTTCTGCGACACACTGCCCGCCACGATGACGTCCTCGATGCACAACGACCTCCTCCACGGCAACCGCCTGGAACTGAGCTGGCTCAGCGGGGCCGTGGCCGAACTCGGCGCCGAGCTGGGCGTCGCCACCCCGCGCAACCGGGCCATCGCCGACATCCTCGCCCCCTACGCGCTGGGCGATCCGGCCGCGACCGGTGGCGCGGAGATCAGCGCAGCAGGGGAAGCTTCCCGATGAGCCTGCTCACCTTGTTCCGCGGGCCGACGATGCTGACGGCGAGGTAGTCGAGATCCTCGGTCTTGGTGCCGGCCAGGCTGTCGAGGTACTCGTCGTAGACCCGTGAGGTCTGGGCCTGTCCGGGCATGTCGACGAGGAACAGATCGTCCTTCTCGGCGGCCTTGGCCCGCAGCTCGCGCAGCGCCTGTGGGCCGGCCGCCAGGATCGAGCAGCCGGCCCACGGCAGCCCGGGGTGGCCGGCGCCGGAGCCGTCCCTGCCGTCCGGCCCCAGCAGCTCCGGCATCGCCCGGCCGACGGCGGCGGCCATGCAGGCGGCCGCGTTCACCGCCCGGCCCGCGGGCAGCTCCTCGGCCACGACGATCACCCACTTGAGCTTCGCCTGCCGGGTGGACTGATCGGTGCGTACATCCTCGTCGGACAGCTGGGGAACGGACACGAGCACTACTCCTTGTCGATGGCTAATGTGGTGGACGGTACCCATCCATCCGAGCCGGAGCACGGCTCGCCGAACTTCCTCAGGCAAAGGAGCGCTTTCGTGGAACTTGATGCACTCGACCGTGCTCTTCTGCGGGAGCTGCAGAACGATGCACGCCAGACCAATCGCGAGCTGGCCCTGCGGACGGGGGTCTCGCCGTCGACCTCCCTGGAGCGGGTCCGGGCGCTGCGGGAGCGCGGCATCATCAGCGGCTATCACGCCGCCGTCGACCTGGAGGCGGTCGGCCGCCCCGTGCAGGCGCTGATCTCGGTGCGGATCCGCCCGCCGTCCCGGCCGGTCATCGAGGGGTTCCGGGAATGGGCCGCCCAGCTGCCGGAGACCATCGGGCTGTTCGTCACCTCCGGTGCCCATGACTTCCTCATCCATGTGGCGGTGCCGGACACCAACGGGCTGTACGCGTTCGTCATCGACCGCCTCACCGAGCGCCGTGAGGTGGCGGATGTGCAGAGCACGATGGTCTACGAACACGCCCAGTCGCGCTGTATCGACCCCGCCCCCGCCGAGCGCCCCGCGCCCTCCCGCCGGAGGCGATAGCGGGGCGGGGGCGGGGACACCGAAGGGCGGGCGGCATCGCCGTTCGCGACACCGCCCGCCCCGGTTCATCGACGCCGCGTCAGGAGCCCGCCACCGCCGCCGTCTTCTCCTGCTGGGGCTCGGCCGTGGCGGGGGTGTCCCGCGTCCACAGCGGCCGCAGCCGGTAGGTCAGCAGATAGAGCACCGCCGAGGCGCCCGCCGCGACGAACATGCTCAGATCGCCCACGTGCGGATACGCCGAGGCGAACGCCCCGGTGTAGAGATCGGACTGCCAGAACGGCACCGAGGCCAGCACCCCGCCGACCCAGGCGACGAAGCCCCAGGAGAGCACCCGTCCGCGGTCGTACAGCTCGGCGATCCGGCCGGGGTCGGAGCGGCCGCCCAGGTGGTAGTCGAGCAGCAGCACGGTGGCGAACGGCGCGATGAAGTACGCGGTGAGGTTGAGGAACACCGAGAACTTGTCCTCGATCCCGGAGTGTCCCCACAGGCTGATCCCATACGCCAGCGCGCAGATGAGGGTGACGGCCTGGGTCCGGGTGACCGGCACCTTCAGCGTCTGGACGGAGATCGCGCCGCCGTAGACATTGAGGAAGTTCTGCGCGAGCGCGGACAGCCCGATGGCGATCAGCGCGGGGATGGCGAACGGCCCGGTCAGCTGGTGCAGGGCGGTGATGGAGTCGGTGCTGGTGGCGTTGGAGCCGAGGAGCACACCGAGGATGCCGAGCCAGCAGATGGTGACGAAGTTGCCGAGCCCGGTGTACCAGGCGGTGCGCTTCACCACGTTCGGCGAATCGGGCAGATAGCGCGAGTAGTCCGAGGCGAACGGCGCCCAGGCGACGAGGAAGGAGAGGAACCAGCCGCCGAAGGTGATCCAGCCGCCGGTGGAGCCGACGTAGTCCGCCGCCTTCGGATCGGCGTCGAAGGTGCCCGCGCCGCGCACCAGGGCCACCACCGTGATCATCACGAACAGCGGGGTGAGGATGTAGGTCAGCACCCGCTGCAGGAAATTGATCATGTTGTAGCCGTAGATGGACACCACCAGCTCGACCAGGGTGAGCGCCAGTCCGCAGACCCAGAAGGGCAGATGGGTCAGCTCGGCGATGGCCTTGCCGCCGAGGATCACGGTGACGGCGGCCCAGCCGACCCCGGCGAACACATTGATGTACGCCACCGGCAGGAAGTTGCCGAAGAAGCCGAGCGGGCCCCGCGCCTGGATCTGCTGGGGCACCCCCAGCCGTACGCCCATCCGGGACATCACGGCCATCAGCAGCGAGCCGAGACCCGCGCCGGCCACGATGGCGGCGACGGCGGCGCCGAAGCTGAGGCCGAGCCCGACCGCGCTGAACCCGAGCAGGATGATGGGGAAGTTGAGACCGGCGGCGAACCAGACGAAGAACTGCGAACTGGGCTTGCCGTGCCGCTCGTTGTCGGGGATGTGGTCGACCCCGAAGGGCTCCACCTTGGTGACCGCGCTGCCGTACACCGGCGCCGTGTCGTCGTGGGTCATGGGCGTGCTCCTGGGACGGGAGGAGTGGGCGTCAGGGGGTGGCGGGGGGTCGGTGGCGCCGCGGATCGGGGTGCCGGTGTCTCACCACGGCAGCGGCGCGGTGTGGGAGATGTCGAAGAAGCCACCGCCGCTGTAGACCAGCGGGGCCAGCTCCTCATGGCGGGCGGACACCACCCGGCCGGTGAAGACGGTGTGGCTGCCGGCCTCCAGCCGCTCGCCGATCTCCACCTCGAGCTGGGCGCAGGACCGGTCGATCAGCGGGACGCCGAACTCACCGGGGGTCCAGGACAGCCCGGCGAACTTGTCGTCGGCCTTGGAGGCGAAGGTCTTGGCCACATCGAGCTGGCCGGCGGCGAGGATGTTGATCCCCAGATGGCTCGCCCGGTGCAGCGCGGGATGGGTCGTGGAACTGCGCTGCACGCAGACCAGCACCATGGGTGGATCCAGTGAGATGCTGGCGAACGCGTTCACCGCGAGCCCCCGGGGCTTACCGTCGTCGTCGCAGGTCACGACGGTGACACCGGTGATGAACTTGCGGTGCACACCACGGACCACATCGGCGTCCACGGCCGCCTGCTGGGTGGTGGTGATGATCCCGAGCGCCTCCAGCAGCTGGCGCGGGTCCCAGGTCACCCACTCCTCGCTGACCACACCGTGGTCGAAGCGGGTGAAGGTGGCGCCGGAGACCTCGACCGGCCTGCCGGTGGCCGGGACCCCGAGGAAATCGCCGGTGTGACTGCCGGTGCTGCGCCAGCGGATCGCCAGCGATTCGCCGTCCTCGACGATCTCCTCGATCTCGGTGCGGAGATCGGGAAACGCCTGGCGGATGGCGCGGATGGACTCCTTGAACTGCTCTCGGTCCTGGGGGGCCGCGGCGGGCCCGCGGCGGCGTACATAGGCGGGGCCGAGCAGCTGGTCGAGCGCGTCGACCTCGCCCCGGTCCCAGACCGCCTGCCAGGTGGAGCGGATGCGGGCGGTGCGGTCAAGAGTGTGCGTCATGACGTCTTCCCTCAGTCAGCTCTTGTATGGCAGAGGACCGTAGAAAGGCCATCCACGACTGTCAACACCTTGGGACAGATGAGCCGAGAAAGTTCCGAGCGCTTACTAAAAGCACAGGTCAAGGTTGTTTCTCTGACGTTGACCCTTGACGGGCCCGATACGGACTCCTAGCCTCCCTGCCATGGCACAGCGTGAGCCGGAAGAACAGGACGGACGCTGCATGCGCTTTTCGATATTCCACAACCTCGGTGCCCCGGGCCGTCTCGGCGAGTACGCCGAAGTCATGAACGAAGCCCGGGAGTTCGCGGTCACCGCGGACCGGGCGGGCTTCTGGTCCACCTGGTACACCGAACACCACTTCGGGCACGAGGCGATCGAGATCACCCCGAACCCGGTGCTGATGGGGGCGGACATCGCCGCCCGTACCGAACGCATCCGGATCGGCCAGGCGGCCTCGATCGCCACCTTCTGGCATCCGCTGCGGCTCGCCGAGGACATCGCGATGCTCGACCAGCTCTCGGGGGGCCGGGTCGAGGTCGGCCTCGGCCGGGGGCTGTACGGCCGCGAGGCGCTCAACCTCAACGCCCTGGCCGATCCGCGCGACCAGGAGCAGAACCGCGCCCTGTACGACGAGACCGTGGAGGTCCTGCGCAAGGCGTGGAGCGGCGAGTTCTTCTCGCACCAGGGCCGGTTCTACGAGTTCCCCGCCCCCGGGGTGAAGTGGAACCACCCCCTCTCCCCCGCCACCCCGGAGTACACCGACGCCGGTGTCATCACCAAGATGCGGGTCACGCCGTTTCCGCTGCAGCGGCCGCACCCTCCGCTGTGGCAGGTGATCGACAGCCCCCGCTCGATCAAGTCCGCCGCGGCCGACGGTGTCCAGGGGCTCTTCTGGCTGCCGCCGGTCTCCGCGCTCAAGGAGCGGTTCGAGCTCTACCGGGACACCGCGAGCCAGGCGTCCGGGCGTGAGTACGCGCTGGGCGAGGGCATCGGCCTGGTGCGCGATGTGTATGTCGCCGACACCATGGAGCAGGCCCGCGCCGAGTTCGAAGAGGCGCTGATGACCACCTACCGGTGGATCATGCACTGGCGGGGGCTGTCCAACCTCATGGAGGCGGGCGAGGAGCTCACCGACGCCCATGAGCTGTCCTTCGACTTCCTCCAGGGGCGCAATCTGCTGGTCGGCACCCCCGAGTACGTCTCGGAGAAGATCGCCGAGCTGCGCGACGAGGTGGGCCTGGAACATCTGCTGCTGTGGACCACCCACCCCGGTCTGCCGCACCGCAACGCGATGCGCAGCCTGGAGCTGTTCGCCGAGAAGGTCATGCCGCAGTTCACCACCGGTGGCGGTCATGGCTGAGGCACGGCTGCGCAAGGTCGTCACCGTCGCCGATGAGCTGCTGCTGGAGCTCGGCCGCCCGGTCGCGGCACCGGTGCGCCGGGTCGCGGCGGCCGCGGTGATCAGCAACCCCTGGGCCGGCGGCGGCTTCGTCGCCGACCTGGGGCCCGAGGTCGAGCGGATCGCACCGGGGCTGGCCCGGCTGCTCACCGACCGGATCAGCGAGGCGCTGGGCGGGGTCGACCGGATCGAGTCCTTCGGCAAGGCCGCCATCGTGGGCCTGGACGGGGAGATCGAGCACGGCGGCGCGCTGATCCACACCCCGTTCTTCGGCAATGTCTTCCGCGAGCTGACCGAGGGCACCTCGATCATCGTCTTCAGCGACGACCGGCTCCCGGCCGGTGAGCCGCTGACCGTGCCCCTGTGGCACAAGACCGCGGCCGCGACCCGCTCGCACTACCAGACCTGCCAGATCCGTATCCCCGACGCGCCCCGCCCGGACGAGATCGTCGTCATCGCGGCCGGGGCGTCCGGCCCCCGCCCGAACGCCCGGATCGGCGACCGCGCCACCGACCCCCTCATCCGCCTCGCCGATCTGGACGACCTGGAGACCGTGACATGAACATCCGCAAGATCATCACCTTCACCGAGGACATCCACAGCGAGGGCGGCCGCCCGGTGGACCCGCCCGCCCGTACCGCCGTGGTGCTCGCCGTCATCGAGAACCCCTGGGCCGGTCAGGGCTTCGTGGCGGATCTGCTGCCGGGGATCGACGAGGTGGCGCCGAAGCTGGGCGAGCTGCTGGCGCCCCGCGTGGTCGAGGCGCTGGGCGCACCGGTGGAGGCGTACGGGAAGGCCGCGATCGTGGGTCTCGACGGGGAGGTCGAACACGGCTCCGCGCTGATCCACACCCTCAAGTTCGGCGACCACTTCCGCCGCGCGGCGAACGCCACCACGCTGCTCCCGGCCGTGGAGAAGCGGGCCGCCGCGGGCACGGTCTTCGACATCCCGCTCAAGCACATCACCGACGCCACCATCCGCTCGCACCACCAGAGCATCGAGATGCGGGTGGCGGACGGGCCGCGCGCCGACGAGATCGTCGTCGGGCTCGCGGCGGCCGCCCAGGGCCGCCCCCAGGCCCGGCTGGCGCCGCTGTCGACGGAGCGGTGAGCGCACGGTGAGTGACATGGGCAGGTCCGGCGCGGACGCGCGGGCGCGCGTCCCGGCCTCCCGGGCCGGTGCCACGGTGGCGCTGAGCCACGAGGCGCACGGCGACGGCCCGGACCTGGTGCTGCTGCACGGCGTCGGCCTCGACCGCCGTATGTGGGACCGGTGCCTCCCGGCCCTCGCGGCCCGGCACCGGGTGACACTGGTCGATCTGCGCGGCCACGGCGCCTCCCCGGCCGCGGCGGCCGGGGTGTCGCTCGCCGAGCTGGCCGCCGACGTCGGGGCGCTGCTGAGCGGCCCCACGCATGTGGTCGGCTTCTCGCTCGGCGCCCTGGTCGCCCAGCGGCTGGGTCTTGACCGGCCGGAGCTCACCGCCTCGCTCACCCTGGTCAGCTCGGTCGCGGGCCGGTCGGAGGAGGAGCGCGCGGCGGTGGCCCGCCGCCAGGAGCTGGCCGCCCAGGACTTCGGGGCGTCCGCGTGGGCGGCGGTCGACCGCTGGTTCTCGCCCGCCTGGCGGGCCCAGGACCCCGAGCTGGCGCGGCAGGTGCTCGATACGCTGCTGGCCAACGACCGGGCCTCCTACCTCGCGTGTTACCGGGTCTTCGCGACCGCCGACACCGCGCTGTGGCGGTGGCTGCCCCGGATCGCCGCGCCCACCGTGGCGGTGACCGGCGAGCGGGACCCCGGCTCGACCCCGGCCATGTCGCACCGGCTGGCCGAGCGGATCCCCGGCGGCCGGGCGGTGATCGTGCCCGGCGCCCGCCATCTGCTGCCGCTGGAATGCCCCCGGGAACTCGCCGACGTGATCCTCACCCAGACCGGAAGCCACGCCGGAACCCACACCGGAAGCCACATCGGAACCCACGGAAGCCATACCGGAACCCACCCCGGAACCCCCACCGGACAGGAGTCCCACCGCTCATGAACCCCCTGCCGCGCCATGACCACTACATCGCGGGCGAGTGGACCGCCCCCGCCGAAGGCGGCTACTTCGGTAGCGTCAACCCGGCCACCGCCGAGCCCTGGTACGAGGCGGCGCGCGGCACCGCCGCCGATGTGGACCGTGCGGTGGGCGCCGCCCGCACCGCCTTCGAGGATCCGCGCTGGCGCGATCTGAGCCAGACCCGGCGCGGTCGGCTGCTGCGGAACCTGGGCGATCTGATCGGTGAGCACGCGGAGCGGCTGGCCCGCACCGAGACCCTCGACAACGGCAAGCTGCTGCGCGAGATGCGGGCCCAACTGGCCGGGCTGCCCGAGTACTTCTCTTACTACGCGGGACTCGCCGACAAGATCCAGGGCGAGGTGATCCCGGGGGCGAGCCGCGAGCTGCTCAACTACACCCTGCGCGAACCGGTGGGCGTGGTCGGCGCCATCACCCCCTGGAACTCCCCGCTGCTGCTCACCACCACCAAGCTGGCCCCGGCCCTGGCCGCGGGGAACACGGTGGTGGTCAAGCCCTCGGAGCACACCTCGGCCTCGCTGCTGGCGCTCGCACCGCTCTTCGAGGAGGCGGGGTTCCCGCCGGGGGTGGTCAATGTGGTCACCGGGTACGGCCCGGAGGCGGGCGGGCCGCTGACCGAGCACGACGGCGTGTCCAAGGTGACCTTCACCGGCTCCAGCGGGACCGGCCGCCGGATCGCCCGCACCTGCGCCGACCGGCTGATCGGCTGCACCCTGGAGCTGGGCGGGAAGTCGCCCAACATCATCTTCCCGGACGCCGATCTGGGCTCGGCCGCCATGGGCGTGATCGCGGGCGTCTTCGCGGCCGCGGGTCAGACCTGTGTGGCGGGCAGCCGGGTGCTGGTGCACCGGGAGGTGTACGACGAGATCCTGGAGCGGGTGACGGCGCGGGCGGCCACGATCCGCATCGGCGATCCGCTGGCGGAGACCACCGAGCTCGGCCCGCTCGCCATCGCCGAGCAGTTGGAGAAGGTCGAGTCGTACGTCGAGCTGGGGCAGGCCGAGGGCGGAAAGGTGGTCTGCGGCGGCAGGCGGCCGGAGACCGGTCTCGACGGGTACTTCTACTCCCCCACCGTCTTCACCGGCACCGACAACGGGATGCGGATCTGCCAGGAGGAGATCTTCGGGCCGGTCGCGACCGTCATGCCCTTCGGCTCGGAGGAGGAGGCCCTGGCGATCGCCAACGACTCCGCGTACGGCCTGGCGGCGGGCGTGTGGACCCGGGATGTGAACCGGGTGCACCGGATGGCCGCGCGGCTGGAGGCCGGGACGGTGTGGGCCAACACCTATCGCTCGATGTCGCCGATGTCGCCCCGGGCCGGGTTCAAGACCAGCGGGATGGGGACCGAGCACGGCACGGAGGTGATCCGGGAGTACACCCGGCTGAAGAGCGTCTGGATCAACACCAGCGAGGAGCCCGCCGGGGATCCCTTCATCCTGAGGTCCTGAAGTCCTGAGCACCTGAGCACCTGAGGCCCTGAGGCCCCGGCCCCGGATCGAGGAAGGGTTGTTGTATGGCACAACACACCTGCGTTCCCACAGTTGACGGGAAGCAATGGCCACACCTAGGGTCCCGTGCCATGCAACGACCCACAGGGAAGCGGCTTCAGCAGACCAGCATGCAGGCGAGGGTCGCCGAAGAGCTGCGGCAGATGATCATCAGTGGTGAGCTGCCGCCCCGCTCCAGCCTCTCCGAGATGGCGCTGTCCGAGACCTTCGGCGTCAGCCGGACACCCATCCGCGAGGCCCTCAAACAGCTCCAGATCGAGGGTCTGGTCGAGGTGCGGCCGCGGGTCGGCACATTCGTCGCCGTACCGTCCCGGCGCGAGCTCACCGAGCTGTTCCAGATGAAGGAGCTGCTGGAGGGCGCCGCCGCCCGGCTGCTCGCCTTCCGCGGGAACGTACCGGAAGTGGAGCGGCTGGAGGCCAATATGAGGGCGGCCGACGCGGCCGTCCGGGACGGCGACGCCGAGCAGTACGCGGCGCTGGTCCACGAGTTCCACGATCTGATCGTGGTGGGCGCGGACAACAGCAAGCTGGAGGCGCACTACCGCACCCTGATGAACCAGCTGGCCTACGCCCGGCTGGTGCGCACCTCGCTGTCCCGGCCCGGCCGGCTGGACGAGTCCGACGATGAGCACCACCGCGTCCTCAATCTGATCCGGGCCAAGGACGGCGACGGCGCGGAGCGGGTGATGCGGGAGCATGTGCGGATGAGCCACCAGGCCCTGATGGCGGGCATGGACGAGCGCCGGGCCTGACCTCGCGGTTCACCGGCGAGGGCGCCTTCGGCGAGGTGGGTGCCGGAGCGCAGCCGTCCGGACACGATGAGCACACGCGGGTCCCGGCGCCCGGTGTACCGGGGGCCCGGACGGCGATCCTGTCGTACGTTGGCAGAAGACCCAGGTGGCGGCCCACGTCCCGCACGGGGTCGGGACCGGCATGGTCTTGAGGAAACCGGGCTCGGGGAGCACCGATCGCCGAAGACCAGGACGAAGACCATGAACGATGTGCGCAGACGTACGGTGCTCGCCGCGGCCGGGGGGACGGCCATCGCGGGCAAGGCCGCGACCGCCCATGCCCAGGCCCCGCCCGCCCCCTCCGCCCGCCGGGCCCGGCCGGGGCGGGAGCCCGGTCCGTACGGGACCAGGATCCAGGCGCTGATGGCGCGGATGTCCATCGACGAGAAGCTCGGCCAGCTCCAGCAGCTCGCCTGGACCGGCGCCACCGGACCGGGTGGCGGGCAGACCGCCGCCGCGGAGAAGGCGGCCCGCAGGGGCAGGCTGGGCTCCGTGCTCAACATCTACGGGGCCCGCACCACCAACACGCTCCAGCGGATGGCCGTCGAGGAGTCCCGGCTGGGCATTCCGCTGATCTTCGGGCTCGATGTCATCCATGGCATGTGGACCACCTTTCCCATCCCCCTCGGCCAGGCCGCCGCCTTCGATCCCGCGGTGGCCGAGTGGGACGCGGAGGTGTCGGCGCGAGAGGCCCGCTCCAACGGGGTGCACTGGGCGTTCTCGCCGATGATGGACGTCACCCATGAGCCGCGCTGGGGACGGATCGCCGAGGGCGACGGCGAGGACCCGTATCTGGCGGCGCGGCTCGCGGCCGCCAAGACCCGCGCCTACCAGGGCGACGACCTGCGCTCCCGGCGCCATCTCGCGGCCTGCGCCAAGCACATGATCGCCTACGGGGGCGTCGAGGGCGGCCGCGACTACAACACGGTGGATGTCTCCGAGGCCCGGCTGCGCAACCTCTACCTCCCCCCGTTCCGGGCGGCCCTGGACGCCGGGGTGGCCACCGTCATGGCGAGCTTCAACACCGTCAGCGGGGTCCCCGCCCACGGCTACCGGCATGCGCTGACCGAGATCCTCAAGGAGGAGTGGGACTTCGGCGGCTTCGTCGTCAGCGACTACAACGGCGTTCAGGAAATGATCGTCCACGGCTATGCCGCCGACCGCTCCGACGCGGCCCGGCTGGCCTTCAACGCCGGGATCGACATGGAGATGGCCAGCACCACCATCAACGAGTACGGCAAGCGGCTGCTGCGCGGGGGTGAGATCACCACCGAGCGGCTGGACGACGCGGTGGCCCGCATCCTGCGGCTGAAGTTCCGGCTCGGGCTCTTCGAGCACCCCTACGCGGACGAGGACACGGCGATCACCGGGCCCACGAAGGCGTCCCGGGCGGCGGCCCGTGAGGCGGCCGGGCGCACCATGGTGCTGCTCAAGAACGAGAAGTCCACGCTCCCGCTGGACAGATCGGGCTCCATCGCCGTCGTCGGCCCCTTCGCCGACTCCACGGATCTGCGCGGCTCCTGGGCCGGGCCCTGGGCCGAGAAGTTCCGCCCGGTCACCGTGGTGGACGCGGTGAAGGACGCGGCGCCGAAGGCCCGGATCAGCCATGTCGAGGGCGTGGACGCGTCCGGCCGGAACACCCGGGGCATCGCACGGGCGGCCTCGGCGGCGCGGGCGACCGATGTGACCGTGGTGGTGGTCGGGGAGGCGGCGACGCTCAGCGGGGAGGCGTCCGTACGCAGCGACCTCGGCCTGCCCGGCCGGCAGGAGCGGCTGATCTCCGCGATCGCGGACACCGGGGCGCCGTTCGTGGTGGTGCTGCTCAGCGGACGTCCGCTGACGATGGAGGGCTGGCTGGACCGCACACCGGCCGTGCTGCAGGCGTGGCATCCGGGGATCGAGGGCGGCAACGCCATCGCGGATGTGCTCTTCGGCACCGTGAACCCCGGTGGCAAGCTGCCCGTGACCTTTCCGCGCACGGTCGGGCAGATCCCCATCTACTACAACCACGAGAACACCGGACGCCCCTACGACCGGGCGAACCACTACACGTCCAAGTACCTCGACCTGGCCTACGGACCGCGGTTCCCCTTCGGCCACGGCCTCAGCTATACCACCTTCGACATCGGCGAACCCCGGCTCAGTGTCAGCCGCGTCCGGGCCGAGGCGCTGCGCAAGGGCGACACCGTCGAGGTCGCGGTGGCGGTGCGCAACACCGGGCGCCGCAAGGGCGATGAGGTGGTGCAGCTGTACATCCGCGATCCGGTGGCGAGCATCGTGCAACCGGTGCGCAGGCTCAGCGGCTTCCGCCGGGTCAGCCTCGGCCCCGGGAAGGCCACCACGGTCCGGTTCCGGCTGACCGCCGAGGAACTGGGCTTCTGGACCCAGGATCCGCACGGCCGGTTCCTGCTCCAGAAGGGCGAGATCCGGGTCTTCGCGGGCAATAGCTCCCTGGCCAAGCGGGGCCGCACCCTCACCATCATCTGAGCCCGGATACCCCCGCCCGTCAGCGACATCACAGCGCGGCGGCCGAATTACTTGTAGGGTGCATGCTGACCCTACGCACCCGGAAGACGCCCTTGATGACCGCCGCGCCCTGGCCCTCGACCACCACGACGAGCGGACGAGACCCCGCGGCACCCCGCGCCGAAGGCTCCGGCCACGGTGGGGTGGAGGCCCAGTGGGCGGTGTGATCACCGGCTTCGGTGTCATCGCGACCATCATCGTCACCGGCTATGTCATCGGGCGCCGCCGCTCCTTGGGCGCCCACGGCCGCGATGTGCTCACCAAGCTCTCCTTCGATGTGGCCTCCCCCGCGCTGCTGTTCACCACGCTCTCCAAGGCCGACCTGTCCGTCGTCGTCTCCACACCGCTGCTGGTGACGGCTCTGAGCACCTTCGTGGTCGCGGGCACGTTCGTGGCCGTCGGCGCCGTACGGGGGTGGAGCGTCGGCCGGACGACGATCGGCGCGCTGTGCGCGAGCTATGTGAACGCGGGCAACCTCGGCATCCCCATCGCGATGTACGTCCTGGGCGACGCGAGCCTGATCGCCCCGGTGCTGCTCTTCCAGCAGCTCGTCATGACCCCGATCGCCCTGACGGTCATCGACCTCTCCCGTCCCGATACGCGCCCCTCGCTGATCCGCAGGCTGACCAGCCCGTTCCGGAACCCCATCGTGATCGGCTCGCTGTCCGGTGTCCTGGTGTCCGCCACGGGCTGGCGGGTCCCCGGGCCCGTCGTGGAACCCCTCTCGCTGCTGGGCGGCATGGCCGTGCCCGCCGTACTGCTGGCCTTCGGGATCTCGCTGCCGGGCAGTCAGCTCCCCGGGCGCGGCGAGGAGCGCGGGCCCGTGCTGCTGTCGGTGGCGCTGAAGTCCTTCGCCCAGCCGGTGGTGGCGTGGGCCATCGCGGCGGGTGTGTTCCGGCTGAGCGGCCCGGCGCTGTTCGCCGCCGTCGTCACCTCCGCGCTACCGGCGGCTCAGAACCTGTTCACCTACGCCACCCGGTATCAGACCGCCACCGTCCTGGCCCGTGAGTCGATCCTGCTGTCCACCCTGCTCGCGCCGCCGGTGCTGATGACGGTGGCCGCGCTGCTGGGCTGAGCCCGGCCCGACGGCGGACACCCGGACCGGGCGTTCGCACCGGTGTGCCATGTCGTCAACCGGTCCGGAAGAACTTTGTTTGCCCCTGGAGGCCCAGGGCAGGCGGATATCCGTGCTTCGGACCGTAGGCACGCACCGCGGGAGCAGTCTGCGACGCTCCACACCGCGGCGGCGCGCCGGTCCCCGCACGTCCCCGTGAACCTCCCGCGATGCACTCCCGGTCCCAGGTGACCCGTCAGCCCATCGCAGGAGGTGTGTTCCGTGACGACCGCGACGCAGCAGACGCAGCACATGACACGGCCCCAGACCGGCCCCACGAAGCACCCGCATGACGACGCGCCGGACACCGGCGCCGAGTTCGCGGAAATGGCCCGGCTCCCCGACGGGCCGGAGAAGGAGGCGCTGCGCCGTCGGGTCGTGGAGGCATGGATGCCGATGGCCGAACGGCTGGCCCGGCAGTACCGCAACCGCGGCGAATCGCTGGAGGACCTCCAGCAGGTGGCCGCGCTCGGCCTGGTGAAGGCCGTCAAGCGGTACGACCCGGAACACGGCACCGCCTTCGCCGGATTCGCGGTGCCCACGATCGTCGGCGAGATCAAGCGCCACTTCCGGGACCACCTGTGGGTGCTGCATGTCCCCCGCCGGGTCCAGGACCTGCGCAACCGGGTGCGGGCCGCCCACCACGAGCTGTCCCACGGGGCGGACGACCGGCCGCCGCGGGCCCAGGAGATCGCCGAGCGCACCGGGCTGACCGAGAAGGAGGTGCGCGCCGGCATGGAGGCCATGGGCAGCTTCACCCCGCTCTCCCTGGACGCCCAGCTGGCCGGCGCCGACGACGGCTACTCGCTGGCGGACACGCTCGGCGCCCAGGAGCCCGCCTACGATCGGGTGGTGGACCGCGAGGCCGTGCGCCCCGGTCTCAGCCGGCTCCCGGACCGGGAGCGGCAGATCCTTTACATGCGTTTCTTCTGCGATATGACACAGAGCCGGATCGCCGAGCACCTGGGCATCTCCCAGATGCACGTCTCACGGCTCATCAACCGCACCTGCTCCACCCTGCGCGCCCAGGCGCTCGCGGAGGCGAACTGAGCCGGTCGCCACGTTGCGCCGCTGGAACGATGTGCATCGCCTTAGCGGGTGACCGTGGCGCCGTGGGGGGCTACGGCTCCCCCGGCGGGCTGCGAGGGTCGGGGCGGCGGGTGACTGACCGACGAAGGAGACCGAGCCAGTGAACAGCAATCCCGATCGTCCTCCTCCGGTACATGTCCCGGAACTCCTCAAGGGGCAGAAGGCGCTGGTGACCGGGGCGAACTCGGGGATCGGAAAGGCCACCGCGATCGCGCTGGGCCGGTCCGGCGCCGATGTGGTGGTCAACTACGCCAGCGACCGGCCGGCCGCCGAGGCCGTCGTCGCCGAGATCCAGAGCCACGGTGTGCGGGCCTACGCCCATCAGGCCGATGTGTCCCAGGAGGACCAGGTCGTCGACCTGGTGTCCACCATGGTCGACCGCCTGGGCACCATCGACATCCTCGTCGCCAACGCGGGGCTCCAGCGGGACGCGGCCACGACCGAGATGACACTCGAGCAGTGGGAGAAGGTCATCTCCGTCAACCTCACCGGCCAGTTCCTGTGCGCCCGGGAGGCCATCAAGGAGTTCCTGCGGCGCGGTGTGGTCCCGGAGGTGTCGCGGGCGGCCGGGAAGGTCATCTGCATGAGCTCGGTGCACCAGACCATCCCCTGGGCCGGCCATGTGAACTACGCGTCGTCCAAGGGCGGCGTGGCGATGCTGACGCAGACCCTGGCCCAGGAGTTCGCACCCCACAGGATCCGGGTGAACGCGATCGCGCCGGGCGCCATCAAGACCCCGATCAACCGCAGCGCCTGGCAGACCCCCGAGGCGCGCGACTCCCTCCTGCGGCTCATCCCGTACGGCCGCGTCGGCGACCCCCTGGACATCGCCAACGCCGCCGTCGTCCTGGCCTCCGACCTGTGCGACTACGTGGTGGGCAGCACCCTCTACGTCGACGGTGGCATGACCCTCTTCCCGGGCTTCGCCACGGGCGGCTGAGCGGAGGCCGGGGCGCGGCGGGCGGAGCTGGGGAAGACTGGCGCACATGCCCGAGACCCCGGATTCCCTCATCCACCCCGTGCCCTACTACGCCCAGTGGGAGTCGCCCGGCCTGGTGCCCGACATCATCGCGGGCACCCTGTCGGCGGCCGACGATCCGCTGTGGCAGAAGTCCGGGGCGCCGAGCCCGGAGGAGTACGCGTTCTGGTCGTGGCGGCTGTGCGGGATGGCGTGTCTGCGCATGGCGCTGGACCACTGGCGCGGCACCGCGCCACCCGCGGTGACACTCGCCGAGGAGTGCGTCGAGGCGGGTGCGTATGTGCGCCACCCGGACCGGGTGGACGGGCTGATCTACGCCCCGTTCGCCGCCTACGCCAGGCGGCGCTGGGAGCTGTTCGCCGAGTCCCGGCCCCAGCTTCCGGCCGAGGAGCTGCCGGGACATCTGGTGGCCGGGCGGCTGGCGATGCTGTCCGTCCACCCCTCCCTGCGCACCCTGGACCCGCGGCCGCCGCACCGGGGCGGCCATCTGGTGCTGGCCGTCGGCGCCACCCCGGACCATCTCCTCGTGCACAACCCGTCGGGCTTCCCGGACCGGACCCAGCGCTTCGCCGAGGTCCCCTGGGGTGACCTCGGGCGGTTCTACGCGGGGCGTGGTGTCCTGCTCGGGCCGGGCGAGCCCCGGTCGTAGGGCTCGCGCCGCGCGGTCCGCCCGCCACCCGGCCGTGTCACTCGTGCGCACCGTTGTGGTTTCCGCGCGGCCGGGTACCCATGTGGTTCCCGTATGTCATCCACGCACCGTCCCAGGGAGCCGCAGTGAAGTTCGGCGTATCCACGTTCGTCACCGACCAGGGCATCCGGCCCGCCCCCTTGGGGCGGGCCTTGGAGGAGCGCGGTTTCGACGCGCTCTTCGTCGCCGAGCACAGCCATATCCCGGTGGAGCGCCGTACCCCCTATCCGGGTGGCGGGGACCTGCCGGACGTCTACTACCGCACCCTCGACTCATTCGTGACACTGGCCGCGGTCGCCACGGTCACCCGGCGTCTGCTGGTGGGCACCGGTGTCGCCCTGGTGGTGCAGCGGGACCCGATCATCACCGCAAAGGAAGTGGCCTCCCTCGACCTGATCTCGGACGGGCGGGCCGTCTTCGGGGTCGGCGCGGGCTGGAACCGCGAGGAGATGGAGAACCACGGCACCGATCCGTCCACCCGGGGCCGGCTGATGGACGAGCGGCTGCGGGCCATCGTTACGCTCTGGACGAAGGAGAAGGCCGAATTCCACGGGGAGTTCGTGAACTTCGACCCGGTCTTCCAGTGGCCCAAGCCGGTCCAGCAGCCGCATCCGCCTATCTATGTGGGTGGCGGCGGCGAGGCCGCGTTCCGGCGGATCGCCGCCATCGGCGACGCCTGGCTGGCCAACAGCGGCTCCCCCGAGGAGCTGCGCCCGCAGATCGAGCGGATGCGCGAGGTGGCCGGCCGCGACGTACCGGTGACGTTGTACGCGATGCCCGAGGACGCCGAGGTGGCCGAGGAATATCAGCGCATCGGTGTGGAGCGGGCGCTGTTCTATCTGCCGACGATGCCGGAGACGGAGACGATCGCACGGCTGGATTCGATGGCCCGGATCGCCGCCCGGTTCCAGTGAGGTGCCGGGAGTCGCGATGCCGCAGCTGACGAGCGAGCGGGCGCGTGAGCGCTTCGCGCGGGCCAGGCTGGCCCGGCTGGCCACCGTCGGCGCCGAGGACCGCCCGCATCTGGTGCCGGTGGTCTTCGCGCTGACCGGCGACACGGTGGTGACGGCCGTCGACCACAAGCCGAAGCGGACGACACGGCTCAAGCGCCTGGACAACATCCGCGCCCACCCCGCCGTATGCCTCCTGGTGGACGACTACGACGAGAACTGGGACCACCTGTGGTGGGCGCGCGCCGATGGCACGGCCCGCGTCCTGCCACCGGCCGGCGAGTCGCCGGTGTCCTCGGACTACGTCCGGCTGCTCGTGGACACCTACCCGGCCCAGTACCGGGACCGGCCGCCGCGCGGGCCGGTCGTGGAGATCACCGTCGACCGGTGGAGCGGCTGGCGGGCCGGCTGAGCCCACCGTCCGTGGGCGGGTCAGCGCACGGACTCCGCCATCCTCGCGAACTCGCTGCCCAGCTGGGACATGGCGTGGCCGTACTCCTCGGCGGAGACGGCCTCCCGGAGCGTGGCGAGGACCGCCCGGACACCCCGGTCGGCCTCCGGCTCGGACAGCCCGGTGCGCATGTGCACCCTGCGGACCGACTCCTCGGGGTCGAAGATCTCCATCTCCTCCGGCCCGCGCCGAAGGGACTCCCGGAGGTGTCCGGGCAGCTCCTGGGCGAGGTCGCGGGCCTCGCCCGCGCTCAGGCGGGCCGCCAGGGTCTCGAGCGTGGCTCGGGTGACGTCGGCCGCCTCCTGCCGTGACAGCTGGGTGCGGTCCGCCACCGTCTGGAAGAACTCCCGGTCGTCCATGCGGGCCTCCCTATGACGCGCACCAGGACACGGCCTCACCACCACCTTGCCACGCGGGTCCACCGCCCGCGAGGCGCTGGAACCGGCGCGGAGGGACGATGGATCTGTGGGCTACGGCCATCGTGTCCCCCCGAGGAGGTGGACGACCATGACTTACTCCTCCGACAGTCCGCATGACGCCGGGCAGCCGAGAGAGGAACCCTACGGCCGGCCGGGAGAGCGGCCCGCCGATGAAGGCAACCCCTACGCCACGATGCAGAACATGCTGTCCAACACCACCTGGCAGGTCATGGTGACCGCGGGTCTGGTGGCGATCGCGCTCGGTATCATGGTGCTGGCGTGGCCGGGTCCCTCCCTGGTGGTGATCGGCGTCCTGTTCGGCGCGTATCTGCTGATCAGCGGGATCTTCCAACTGGCCGGGGCCTTCGGTTCGCATGTCCCGAGGACTCTGCGGGTGCTGAGTTTCGTCACCGGCGCGCTGAGTGTGCTGCTGGGACTGCTCTGCTTCCGGGGTCCGGCCCAGTCGATCCTGCTGCTCGCGCTGTGGATCGGCTTCGCCTGGCTGATCCGGGGCGTGATGATGACCGCCATGGCGATCTCCGGTGAGGGCATGCCCGCCCGGGGCTGGCAGGTGTTCCTCGGTCTGCTCACCATCCTGGGCGGGATCATCCTGATCGTGGCGCCCTTCGGCTCGATCACGGCGCTCACGGTGGTGGCCGGTATCTGGCTGCTCGCGCTGGGCATCATCGAGGTCATGCACGGCATCCAGCTGCGCACCAGTCTCGGCGGACCCGGCGCCCCGCGCGCCGAGCACCGGCGGACGCACTTCCCCCGCTTCCGCTCGCAGCCGCATCCTCAGGCGTAGTCCGGCCGCGGCGGCCGCCCGCGGTTGGGCGGCCCCGCGCGCCCCGGCCGGGCGCCCCCCCCCCGCGGGGGGGGCGGGGGGCCCCCCCCCCCCGGACCGCGGACGATCAGGGTCAGGGGCTCCTTGGGGCTCCGGCTCGGGGCGGGGTGGCGGCGTGGGGTGTGTCAGCGGGTCTGCACCCACCAGGCCATCAGGCCGATGGCCGCGGTGCCGCACGCGTACGAGGCACCCCGGACGAAGTTGGCGGCGGCGAGTCGGCCGTATCGACGCCATCTGCTGCTGGAACGGCTGGGTACCGGCGGGCGAACCTCCATGGTGTGCATATGGAGCCCCTTTCGTGAGCGTACGGACAGTGACTGTCCGACACGAGGGAACGACGCGCTGGAGAAAGCATACAAAAGTGTGAACTTGCTCCATGCGTCGGACTCGCCGAGAAAATTCCTTTCGACACGATTTCAGGACATGGGCGGTCAGCGGGCCTTGGTGGCCGCGGGGACGGTGCGGGTGGCGGTGTTCCAGCCCGAGATCCGCACCGAGGGGGCCGAACCGCCCAGGTCCGCGGTGCGATAGGTGGCGGTGAGCGTCACCGACTCACCCGGCCACAGGCTCACCTCATTGTCCGACCAGCGAACGGGCAGGGCCGGCTTGCCCGCGCCGTTCACCAGATGGGCGTCCACGAGCAGTGCCGGTGTGCTCCCGCTCCCGGTGTTGCGCAGGGTGACGGTCGTGGTGGCGGTGGAGTCCGGCCCGCCGGTCGTGGTGGCGGTGGCGGACACCGGCGCCTCGGCCATGTCGTCGAGCCCGGTCAGATCCGCGTACGAGGTGGTGGGGGTGTAGTACCAGTCGGTGTTGTCCCAGTCGAGCACGTCCATCTCGGTGGAGAGCCAGTACACATTGCGGCTGACCTCCTTGCCCGCGCCATCGGTGAGCTGGAGCTTGACCAGATAGGCGCCGGACAGCCCGCTCACATCGGCCGGGACGGTGAGCGCGGTGGCCTTGCCACCGTCGCCCGGCACCCGGAGGCCGGTGGCGCTCTTGTCGAACTTCCGGGTGCCGTCGGGGGTGTAGAGGCTGACCCGGGCGGTGAGACCGGTGGCGGCGGTGTGCTCGCTGTTGACCACGACCACCGAGCGGGAGTCGTAGGAGTACTGGATGTGCAGCGGCTCATTGGCCTTCTTGGCCCCGTAGTAGGCCCCGCCCTGGTCCAGATAGCGGTCGAAGAGCTGCCAGTGGAGCGAGGTCCAGCCGCTGTTGAGCATCCAGTGAACGACACCGGTGGCGGGCCGGGAGGTGTCGGAGAAGTTGCGCGCGTACGCCTCGAACTGAGCGCGCACCGCCTCGTACCGCGCCAGCCCCGCCTTGCGTACGTAGTCCGTCAGCCCGGTCGGCTTTCCGTAGCGGCCGATCAGCGCGTTGTCGAACAGCTTGAGGTCGCCGAAGGTGGCGGACGGGGACCGGTGGTACTGCTTGGCCGACGGATCCCGCCACAGGGTCTCGAGTTCGCTCGGGGACATCATGCGGCGGAGCGTGTCCAGGGTGGGGATGTCGGGTCCGGCGCTGGTCTCGGAGTTGAAGCCGGTGGCACCGCCCTCCCGCTTGGCGTACCAGTAGTCCGGCGGCACCCAGTCGTAGGGGCCGGTCATCTTCATGCCGGACTTCCCCAGCTTCGGGGAGGACTTGGCGGAGGCGGCGGGGATCACCGGGTTCGGCCAGTCGGCGGCCTCGAGGGCGTCGAGGTAGTTCTTCTCGATGGTGGCGTCGGGGGCGAAGTCGCTGCCGATGAGGAAGGAGATCACGCTGGGGTGGTCGCGCAGACGCGCGGCCTCGGCGGCCATCGAGTCCTTGGCGACCGGGTAGTCGGCGGGGGTCCACTTCTCCCCCGTCTCATCGCCGTTGACCTGGCCCTCCCACTTGTCGCAGCACTCCCAGCCGGGGAGGGTCAGAACGCCGTAGCGGTCGGCGAGGTCGAAGAACTCGTCCGGCTCGATATGGCCCTCGAGGCGGACGGTGTTCAGCCCCAGGTCGAGGGTGTACTTCAGCCGGTCCTCCACCGAGCGGGCGTCCCAGCGCAGAAACACATCGGGGGACCAGCCGCCCGCCTTGATCAGCAGCGGGCGTCCGTTGATCCGGTACTGGCGGGCACCGTCGGCGTTCAGTGGCGCCTTGACGTCGCGGATACCGAAGCTGTGATGGGCGGTGTCGGAGGGAGAGCCCGAGACGGTGGCGGTGAGGTCGAGGTCGTACAGCGGCTGGTCGCCCATCCCGGCGGGCCACCACACCTTGGGCCGGTCCAGGCGCAGCTGGGGGAAGTCGGCGGGGGCGAAGGTGACGGCCTTGGTCTCGTGCGGGGCGAGTGAAACCGTGCGGCTGACGGCCGCGGGGCCGGCCGTGCCGGAGACCGTGGCGGTGACCGACGAGGCGGAGTCGTTGCGGACCCGCGCCTTGACGGTGAGCTCGGCGGAGGCGAGCGATTCAGTGTCCAGCCGGGTCGTCACATGCGCGTCGCGCAGGGCCACCGGGCCGCCGCGGCGCACCAGCACATCGCGGATGATGCCCATGTTCTCGTCGGGCGGGGGCTGCAGCCAGTCGATCCAGCCCATCGTGAGGTTCTTGCGCGGATCGTTGGGCTGAACACGGAACGCCACCGTATTGGCCCCCGCCCTGACCAGGTCGGTGACGTCCAGCTCATGCTGGGTGTACGCACCGGCGATCCGGTCCTTGGTGGCCACCTGGACGCCGTTGACATACACATCGGCGGCGGACACCACACCGCTGACGTCCAGATAGGTGCGGCGGGAGGTGTCGGCCACGGTGAAGTCGCCGCGATACCACCACGGGACGGTGAAGTCGGCCGCGGGGATCTTCTTGAGGTTGGTCGAGTAGAACGGATCCGGGTACGTGTCGGCCGCGAGCAGCCCGGCGAGCACCGTCGACCGGGGCCCCGCCGGGTGCCAGCCGGACGCGGGGTAGCCGGGGGTGGAGATGGCCGCGGGGGTGTCGGACACCTTGGCCGAGGACTGCGTGGCGAAGCCCGCGAGCGGGGTCGCGGTGCCGGGGGCCGCGCCCACCCGGGTCACCGGGGTCGGGCCGCCCACCGCCGGTCCGCCGCGCGGGGGCGCGGCGCCCGTGGTGAGGGAGACGGTGAGGAGCAGGCCGCCGACGGCGAGCGAGGCGGTCAGAGCGCGTCGGACGCGGGCTCGCGCCCGCCGCCGGATTGGTGCCGGACGGAGGACCACGGATGTCTCCCTGGGGGCAGGCAGGGCATTGGTTAAGTAGGTTTCCTAACAACCAACGGACGGTAGAGAGCTGAGCGAGCCATGTCAACCAGCCCCGCCCGGAAATGGCCCTTCCGGGTGCGCAGCGCACATGCGGGAGGGGCCGGGGGGGGGGGGGGGGGGGCGCCCCCCCCCCCCCCCCCCCCGGCGCGGCGCGGGGGGGCCCCCCCCCG
>NZ_JBHYVB010000119.1:0-36412 GCF_042750115.1 Streptomyces sp. NPDC059455 | reverse complement strand
CCCGCCCAACCAATCGGCGGCCCCGCCGGGGGGGGGGCTCCGCCCCAGCCCCCGGGGTCCAGGGGCGAAGCCCCTGGTAGCGGGAAGGGGCGGGTAGGGGAGAAGCCCGCCGAAGGCGTCAAAATCCGTCGGACACCACCTGAGCCGTCCAGGGGCGGGCCGACCTATCGGACCCTGCTGCGGGCGCGCCCGATGGCGCTGCTGATCCTGGCCCAGGCACTCTTCGCGATCGTCGGCTTCACGCAGATCGAGGCAACCGTACCGGTGCTGATGCACGACCGTATGGCGGTCACGCTGGGCTGGGTCAGCGCGGTGGTGGCGGCCAACTCCTTCGCCCTGATCGCCCTGCAGCCGCTGCTGCGCCGCCGGCTGGAACGGCTGCCGGAGACCGTGAGCCTGGCCGCCGGTCCGGTGCTGTGGACCATGGCGTTCGGCTGCGGTCTGGGCGCGGCACTGGCCGGGGAGGCGGCCCCGGCCACCGTGCGGTACGGGCTGCTGCTGGCCTTCGCGGTGATCTTCGCGGCGGGCGAGCTGATGTACTCCTCCGCCTTCTACCCGCTGCTGCTGCGCTGGTCGGGCGAGGCGGCGGTGGGCCGGGCGAGCGCCCTGGCGTCGCTGGCCTGGAACCTGGGCACCGCCTCCGGCCCACCGATCGGGCTGTTCGTCGTGGCCAACGCCTCGGCCACGGGCGGCTGGCTGGCCCTCGCGCTGGGCGCGGCGGCCGCGTTCACGGTGGCCGCCGCGCTGCACCCCTTTTCAGGGCTCGGTTCTCCCCCAGCTACCGCTGGGAGGTGCCCCCCGCCGGGGCGCTGAAGCCCCTGTCGACGGTCGACCGTGCTCGGTCGCTCACGCGGCGGAGCCGCATATCGATCGCAGCCCTCGCTCCCTGCGCGCGCTCTCCCTTTCGACAGGGACGCGCCCCTTCGGCTCGCCCCCAGCTACCGCTGGGAGGTGCCCCAGCCGGACGACGGGCCCCTGACCGCCGTCCAGCGCGACTACGACTTGGGCAGATACGACGTGTCGTAGGCATCCTCAGGCGTGACGCTCTTCTCCAGGAGCCCCTGGTCGTACATGAAGTCGGCCATCCGGGTCCAGGTCTGCGGATCGATCGCGCCCAGCTCGCCCTGGTCGTTCTTCATCAGCGGCGCCGTGGCCTTGAGCACCGCGCGGGCGTTGTTCCGCTGCTTCTCGCCGCGCAGTCCCGGTACGTACTTCTCGCTGAGCTTGATGGCCTCGTCCTGGTGGTCGATCGCATAGCGCAATCCGCGCAAGGACGCGTCGACGAACTTCTTGATGTCATCGCCGCGCTTGTCGAGCGTCTTCTTCTTGGCGCCCAGACCCACGCCGACCAGCTGGTCCCCCGCCGAGCCCGAGTTGAGGGTTATCGACCGGACGGCCTTGCCCGCCTCCTTGAACGAGACGGCGTCATTGTTCAGATAGCCCATCACCCCCTCGACTTTGTTTCCGGTGAGGGCGGCCTGCTGGGTGAAGCCGATGTTCTGTACCTTGGCGTCCTTGGTGGAAAGGCCGCCCTCCTTCAGGAGCGCCAGCAAACCGAAATAGGTCTCGCCGAAGGCACCGGGGGTGCCGATCTTCCGGCCCTTGAGGTCGGCGGGGGTCCGGATCCCGGATTCCTTGGGCACGATCAGCCCCACCGGGTATTTCTGGTAAAAGGTGGCGATGTCCACGACGGGCACATTCTTGGCGCGCGCCTGAAGCATCTCGTCGCCGCCCGCGTAGATCACGTCTTCCTTGCCCGATGTGAGGGCTCCGAAGAGATCTTCGGCCGCGCCGTGGTGGCGCAGTTCCACATTGAGTCCGGCGTCCTTGTAGTAGCCCTTTTCGACGGCCACATAGAACGGCGAGAACTGGATGTTGGGGGTGTAGGTCAGCCCCACGGTGATGCTTGCGCCGCCCTTGGCCCCCGCGTTCTTCGGCTCCTCGGCACATGAGGTCAAAGTGGTCAGTGCCACCACCGAGGCGAGGGCGGCCGCGCCTGTGACCCGATGTCTGTGAGCACGCCGCATGGACGTCTGCACGAAACGCACGTACTTCTCCTCTTGGGTGAAAGTTGTCAGTCGCGCTGAACGAGCCGCTCGACCAGGCGGACCACTCCGTACGAGACGGCGGCGAGAAGGCCGAGCATGACGAGCGTCGAGAACAGTCCGATGGTGTCGGCCTCCTGGCGCTGCACCGACAGCAGCTGCCCCAGTCCATCGCCGCCCATCACGAATTCGCCGACGACCGCGCCGGTGATGGAGAGCGTGAGGCCGTTGCGCACCCCCGCGAGGACGCTGGGCAGGGCGAGCGGAAGCTCGATGTACCAGAGCATCCCCCACCACCCCACCCCGTCCACCCGCGCGGCCCCCATCACATCGGGGTCCAGCGAACGCAGCCCCAGTACGGTGTTGACGAGGATGGGGAAGAAGACCAGCAGCGCGCAGAGGACCGCGATGGGCAGCAGTCCGTACCCGATCCACAGGGCCAGCAGGGGGGCCAGCGCCACCGCGGGCATGGCCTGCGAGGCGGCCACATACGGCTGGAGGGCCGCCGCGGCGATCTCGCTGCGGGCGATCAGATAGCCGAGCGGCAGCGCCACTCCGATGCCGATACCGCTGCCCGCCAGCGCCTCCCACACCGTCTCCTCGGTGTAGTCGACGAGATCACCGTGGAAGACGTCATCGAGGAATTGCCGCGCGAGGTCCAGCGGAGCCGGAAGATAGAACTCCGCAACGGCTCCGGTCCGGGTCACGACGTCCCAGACGACAAGCAGCAACAGCCCGAATACCAGCGGCGGCAGCACACTCCGGAACAGCGTTCCGCGCCGGTCGGCGAGAGTCGCCCCGGATGCCGCTCCGGTCATTTTCCGGACGGCCCCGGACCGCGTCTCACCATTTCCGCCGCCGTCACCGGTCATTCGCGCATGTCCCGGTCGGGGTGAATGCGGCTCGTCCGCAGTCGACTCGCCGTCCGCGCCCGCCGTGGCGGTCGCGCCCCTTCCGTGCCCTTCGGTCATCCCCAAATCCCCTTGCATTACCGGCTGTTGCCAGATCTCGGCACGCCCGCAGGCAACCTATCGCCAGCACGCTCCGGATCACAATGTCGATGGGGAAAACGAAATTATCATGTGGACGTATTTCCAAGGATGCCGAGCTCAGTGGCGCGCACCCCGGCCTGGAAACGGGAGTTGGCCTCCAGCAGCTCCAGGATCCCGGTGACATAGCGGCGGTACGTACGCACCGAGATCGCCAGGTCGCGGGCGGCGGCTTCGTCGGTGACCCCGTCGCGCAGCCGGGCCAGCACCCGGCGGACCATTTCGGTGCGGGCGCGGTTGCCGAAGTCGAGCGGGCGGGCGGCGGGCACGGCGCCGCCCCAGATGGAGCGGAACATGCCGTACAGGGTGGCCACCACCACCGGGTCCTCGATGACCGAGGTCTGCCGCCCCTCCTCGGCCTCGGTGCACACCAGGGCGGTCCGGCCGTCGGCGATCACCGCCGTGGGCAGCGGCACCGACGCGATCCGCACCTGCGCGGGGCGGGCGGCCGGGGCGGCGCCGGGCACCTCGGCGGGCGGCGCGGGCCCGGGGATGGGCCGCGGTGCGGGCCCCGACGGCGCCGCGCCGGCAGCGGACCCGGAGGCGGGCCCGGTCGATCCGGAGCCAGGGGCGGATCTGCCGCGCAGCACCCGCACCCCGACCGGCTCGCCGAGGTCCGTGAGCAGCGCGCCGAGCGCGGCCTGCACCGGCGCCATCCGGGACGAGCACTCGGGGAAGACGGCGTCCACGCTCCGCCCCGCCTGGCCGATCACCTCCTCGGCGGCGGCGAGGAACGCGGCGTCCTCCACCCCCACCTCGGTGAACCGCGTGTCCCGGGCGCGCCGGGCGCGGTGCTGGATCACCGTGGACTCAATGAGGTCCCGTACCTCCCGTAGCGTCCCCTCCAGGGCGTCCCCCGCGAGCGCGGCCTCCGGTCCAGGATCGCGTCCGCGCTCCATCATGTCGATATTCCCGCACTTTCCGCCTCGTGACGTGGTCAAGGTCTCGAGCGCCGTTCAGTGACGGCTGGGCAGCAGCCCCATTTCCACCGCCCGCACCCCCGCCTGGAAGCGGGAGTTGGCCCCCAGTTCGCGCATGATCTCCGCCACGTACCGGCGATAGGTGCGCAGCGACACCTGCATCTGGCGCGCCGCCACCTCATCGGTGTGGCCGGTGCGCAGACACTCCAGGATCCGCCGTACGGAGTCCGGGCACAACCGCCCGCCCAGCCGCGGATGGTCCGCGAGCGCCACGGCGTTCCCCCAGGTCCCGGCGAACATCATCTCCAGGGCCCGCACCGTGGCGGGGTCCTCGACGAGCGATGCCTGCCCCGGGCCCCGCCCCGGCTCCGACGGCCCCCTTCTGAGGTAGACCACCTCGCCGTCGATGAGCAGCGCCTCGGGTAACGCCGGCAGCCCGCCGTCGCAGATCCGGATCTCGCACCGCGGATCGGTGCGCGCCAGCGCCCGTACCGCCCCCGAGGCCAGCACCGGCTCCTCGCACAACAGCCGTACGACGACGGCGCGCCGGGCTCCCCTGGCCGGGCGGGCGAGCGCGGCACAGACGGCCCGCGTCTGCTCCTCGTTCCCCGGCAGCACCACGCTGACGGTCCGCTCGGCGCAGTCGACCAGGGTGTCGACGACCTCGGCGAGCGGCACCTTCCCCAGAGCCGTCCCCGCCCAGGAGTCCTGGGCCAGCTCCCTTCGGTGCCGGGTGACCGTGGACTCGATCAGATCACGGGCGGCCAGCAGCGCGTGTTCGACATAGTCGATGGCGCCTGACGAGGGAGTCTCCGTGCTCTCCGTGCTCATGGGAGAAGGCTCGGACACCCTCACAAGACCAACCATGACTTCCCCTGCCGGGTGACAGTGACCTGGTTATGCGAATACCGGCCTGATTCTCGTCAATTTCCCTGCCCAGAAATGCGCGGGCAGCATTGTGCGAAATCCATGACGACACTAATTCGCGCACAGCGACCGCGTCAACGCGGGGCGTGAGGTAAAGAGTTGTCAAAACGGCGTGCGGCGGCGCGCGTCGTGCTGTCTCGCCGCCGATGCGCCGGGGGCGCATGTCCACAAGTTACCGGTGAGTGCACCTTCCGGACCCGGGGAGACTACGGACCGCAGCGAATCGACGCCGTTCGGTGACGCGGAGTGGGGCCGTTGTCCGGTTACTGCCAACTCGGCACCGCAGATCGGCATCAGCCGAAGCTGATCGGCCCTTGGAAGTCCCGTCCCTGGACGACCGGGCCGGTGATACGGGCGTTGCCCCCGATGCTGTTGTGCACGGCCCCGGCCTCCCCGGCCGTCTCGCCGTGCTCTCGCATCCAGGCCGCCAGGTCACGGCCGAACTCCGGGTCCTGACGGGCCCGTTCGACCAGCAGATCGGCCAACTGGCGCAGCCGGGCGGCATCGTCGTACGGAATCGCCACCGGATCCGGACCACCCGGCTCCGGCTCACCGGCCGGTTCGCCCTCGCCGCGCCGCAGCACCCTGCGGACCAGCGTGCCGAAGGAGTCCAGAGCCCGCCGCCCGGCCTCGCCGCCGGCGCCCGACACCGCCGCGTTGACCGCCGCGACCAGCGCGCCCGTCGTCACCGGGTCCATGGCCCACCCCCTGCCCCACGTCTCGGCCCCACGCTACCGGCGCCGCTGGTCACGGTTCCACCGCTTCCGCGCGGAGGGTGAACCAGACCGTCTTGCCGGTCGGGGTGAGATCCGTGCCCCAGTCATGGGCGGTCTTGCTCAGCAGGAACATCCCCCGGCCGCTCTCGGAGAGGAAGTCCGGCTCCTTGACGACCGGCAGCCCGGATTCGCTGTCGCTGACCGCCGCGTGGATTCCGTGCGGAAGGTTCTCCAGGGTGAGGACGCATTCGGGAGAGGCCGCGTGCTTGTGAACGTTGGACAGCAGTTCGGTGACGCACATACCCGCCGCGCTGATCAGTTCCTCACGCCCCCACAGCCGCAGTCGCGCCCCAACGGCGCGGCGTATGTCGGCGAGTATCCGCGGATGGGCACGGAGGCGCAGTTCGTATCGCTGCGAGATGTTCTCAGCCATATGCTCCGGGGCCCCTCCAAAGCACGACGCGCTGCCGTGTCCCCTAGCGATCCTGGCCTATGGAACGTCCCACTCGCAATGTTTCGACCCACTCGCACAAGACTGGCATATGCCTGGCTGGTAGGCGTAGTTGGCAATACGACAGACTGGCGACATGTCCTACCAGCCAGTGCCCACCGTTCGGCGCAGGCGCCTGGGCTCCACGCTACGGAAACTGCGCACCGAAGCGGGGATGACACTGGACGCGGCGGCCGACGCACTCAATGCGGCCGCGAACGGATCGTCCGACGCCCGCCGCTGGACGGCGCCGAAGCTCTCCCGGATCGAGAACGCCAACGCGACGATCCGCACCACCGAGGTCGAAACCCTGCTGAGGGCCTATGCCGTCACCGACCCGGGCACCCGCATAGCCCTGGAGGGACTGGCCAAGGACGCGGGCAAACGCGGCTGGTGGCAGACCTATCGCGGCGTCGTGGGCCCCGCCTACGCCGACTACATATCGCTGGAGAGCGACGCGGAGAGCGTCCGCGACTACGCCTCACTGGTCGTCCCCGGTCTGCTCCAGACGGCCGACTACGCCCGCGAGACCATCGCGGCGAACGCCGTGGCCCGCACCGCCTCCGAGGTCGACGCCCTCGCCGAGGTGCGCCTGGCCCGCCAGGCCGTCCTCACCCGCTCCTGCCACCCGCTGCGGCTGTGGGCCGTCATCCACGAGGCGGCGCTGCGCCGCAGGTTCACCGGCCCGCCCGGCATCATGGCCGCTCAGCTGAAGCGGCTGCTGGACGTGGCGGACTGGCCCACGGTCACCCTCCAGGTGATGCCGATCGACGCGGCCCCCAACCCCGGGGACGCGGGAGCGTTCACACTCGTGGCCTTCCCGGGGCCCATGCCGGATGTGGTCACCCAGGAGAACCTGCGCGGCCCCACTTACGTCGAAGGAGTCGACGACGTCAACGTCTTCGCCGACGCCTTCGGCCATATCGCGGACTGCGCGCTGTCCACGGATGCGACGAAGGCCCTTATCGCTGGTCTGGTATGAGAAAGAGGGCCCCACATATGAACACCTCTGCAATGACCGCGCATCGCCACCCCCACTGGCGCAAGTCCTCGTACTCCGTGGGCGAGGGACAGTGCGTCGAGGTCACCGCCGCCGGCGGCCGCGTCCGGCTGCGCGAGAGCGACGACCCCGGCACCGCGCTGACCACCGTGCCGGCGGTGCTCGCCGCCTTTGTCCGGAGCGCGAAGGCGGGCGCGTTCGACGCCTGATCGTGTGACGACGGTGTGGTGCCGCCCCGGGACGGCACCACACCAGCGACGTCAGAACTGGACGTCCGAGCAGGAATAGAAGGCGTTCGAGGTGTCCGCGATGGTCCACACGGCGAGGATCATGTGTCTGCCGGTCTTACCGCTCGGGATGGTCCCCGAGTGGGAGAGCGTGGACGGCGGACGCTGACCGTTGTACGGAACGGTCAGGAAGGGCTGGGAATCCAGGCTCGCACGGGTCAGCTTCTGGCTGGGGTTCCAGCCATTCTTGGTGATGTAGTACTTGAAGTCCGTGGTCGCGTGGGAGGCCGTGAACCGCCAGTTGAAGGTGTAGCTCCGGCCGGCGGTCAGCTTGGTCGTGGGCCAGTTGCCGCCCCGCGGGTCGTCGAGCTGCGAGAACCGGCTGTTGCCGCCCGCGCAGATCGAACCGTCCGCGGGACCGCCCGAGGGGAAGCCCTTCGGACCCTCGACGCTCTGGGGCTCGTACTGGATGTCACCGCAGCCCGTCACCGTGCCGTTGGCGCACAGCTTCTGGCGGCTGATGGGCGAGTCGGTGTAGCCGTGGCTGGAGGCGCTGCCGCCGGTCGCGAGGACGGAAATCGCCGCGAGACCGATGCCGATGACGGCGGCGCTGATCTTCTTGCGCATGCTTCGCTCCTGAAGACGTGGGGAGTGCTTCGACGAGCCGTGCACGGCGGTCTAGACCAAGTGTGAGAGTATCCAGGGGGCAATAGTCATGTCCATACCAATGGCGCGGGATGGACACCGGGGCGGACGGGCCCTGACGGCGTCCTGGGCACCCTGCCGGGTCCGGTAGAATTTCCGCGTCAGCAGGCGCCGCTAGCTCAGTTGGTTAGAGCAGCTGACTCTTAATCAGCGGGTCCGGGGTTCGAGTCCCTGGCGGCGCACTCGCGAATAGGTCGCTGACCTGGGCGTTCTTGGTTTCCGAGGGCGCCCTTTCGCGTTTCGAGATCACGCGCGTCGCGCATTCCGTGTTGCAATGGACGTATGCGTATGGAGGAGCTTTGCGCACTTTTGGCTCGCCATGCGCGTCCGGATGGGATCACTTCCATCGACGGTGTCCGAGTCTGCCGGACCGAGCGCACCTCTCCGCCGGAGTCCTCGATGTCCGGCACGGTGCTGGCGGTCACCGCCCGGGGCACTAAGCGCCTCGCGCTGGGCGACCGGATCTATGACTACGGGGTCGGTCAATACCTCGTCGCCTCCGTCGACCTCCCGGTGACGGGGCACGTCATCGACGCCGCCCCCGGCCACCCCGCTCTTGGTTTCGGAATGACCCTGGAACCTGCCGCCATCGCGGAACTGCTGCTCGAGGCAGGACCGGATGATCCACCGCCGTCCCCCGCCGGTACGCCACGGCCCGGAATCGCGGTCAGTGACGCCCCGGACGAGTTGCTCGACGCCATCGTGCGGCTGCTGCGCCTGCTCGACCGACCGCGGGAGCGGAAGGTACTCGCCCCACTGTTCAAGCGAGAGATCCTCTGGCGGCTGATGATCGGAGAGCAAGGCGGCGTCATCCGCCAACTCGGCCTCGTGGACAGCGGCCTGAGCCACATCACCCGAGCGGTGCGGTGGATCCGGGAGAACTACACCAGCTCGTTCCGGGTCGAGGAGATGGCACAGCTCACCGGGATGAGCGTCTCCGCTTTCCACCGCAACTTCCACGCGGTGACGGCGATGAGTCCGATCCAGTTCCAGAAGCAGATCCGGCTACAGGAAGCCCGTCTACTGCTGGCGAACCGCCCGAACGACATCACCGGCGTCGGACACCGGGTCGGATACGACAGTCCGTCGCAGTTCAGCAGGGAGTACCGCCGGCAGTTCGGTACCCCTCCCAGTGTTGACGCGGTGCGCATGCGTGGTGGAGTCGGTTCCTCTACCGCGGCGCTGCCCTGAGCACCGGCCGAGTGAAGAGGATTGTGCAAGGCACCGAGAGGATCTTGCTGGTCCCGTGGTTGTGGCCCTGTTGTCATGAAGTCGCCGGAACACGTCAGGGGTTCCGGGCCAGTCGACATGAGGCGGGAGCGGGAAGCGGGCGGTGCGGGTGCCGACCACGCGCCGATCCCTCACCGACCGCCCCTGAGAGGGAGAGCCATGAAATACCGCACGCTGGGCCGGACCGGAATCGAGGTCAGCGCCTACTGCCTGGGCGCCATGATGTTCGGGGCCATGGGAAACCCCGACCACGACGATTCGATCCGGATCATCCACAAGGCCCTGGACGCGGGGATCAACTTCGTCGATACGGCCGACGTGTATTCCCAGGGCGAGTCCGAGGAGATCGTCGGCAAGGCGCTCAAGGGCCGTCGTGACGATGTCGTGCTCGCCGGCAAGATGCACTATCCGATGGGGGACGGCCCGAACCGCCGGGGGAACTCACGGCGTTGGATCATCACCGCGGTCGAGAACTCCCTGCGCCGGCTTCAGACCGATCACCTCGACCTCTACCAGGTCCACCGCCCCGATCCGACGGTCGATGTGGAGGAGACACTGTCCGCCCTGTCCGACCTGATCCACAGCGGCAAGGTGCGCGCGATCGGCACCTCGTCCTTCCCCGCATCGGAGATCGTCGAGGCACAGTGGGTCGCCGAGAGGCGCGGCCTGGAGCGCTTCCGCACCGAGCAGCCGCCGTACTCGATCATCAACCGCGGCATCGAGCGCGAGGTACTCCCGGTCTGCCGGCGTTACGGGATGGGCACTCTGGTCTGGAGCCCGCTGGGGCAGGGCCTGCTCACCGGCCGGCACCGCAAGGGGCAGCAGGCGGACACCCACCGCTCCGGCGGCATGCCGCAGCACTTCAGCGACGGGGGCAAGCTCGATGTGGTCGAACGCCTCATCCCGCTCGCGGAGAAGGCCGGCCTGCCGATGACCCACCTCGCGATGGCGTTCGCGATCGCCCACCCGGGCGTCACCTCCGCGATCATCGGGCCGCGCACCATGGCGCACCTCGACGACCTGCTGGTCGGCGCCGACGTCACCCTGGACGACGAGATCCTCGACCGGATCGACGAGATCGCCCCGCCCGGGACCGACGCCGGCCCCAACGACGTGGCCTACGCGCCGCCGGCCGTCACGGATGTGAGCCTGCGCCGCCGGCCGGTCGCCGAGCGTTCCGCCGCCTAAGCAGGTCGGAGGAAGTTCGCTACGGTTCGGGCAGCGCCCCGAAGGGGCGCGGGGAACTGCGCGACCAGCTACGACGGCGGCGCAGTCGGCCGACGACCCATCGCGGCACTTCCCGCGGAGCGCCTAGCGCTGGAAGGCGGTCTCCCTCGGAACCGCGACCGCGACCACACCCGTGACCGTCGAATAGTCTCGCCTTGACGTGTCAAGAAGCCCCAGCAGTGCGGCTTACGCGCACGAGACCTACCGAAGATGACAGGTAAGATGCGCATATGTCTCTGTCGCACGCACTGCTGGGCCTCCTCGCCATCGAGCCCGCGAGCGGCTACGAACTGAGCAAGGAGTTCGAGCGCGACCTCGGGCGGTACGCCTGGCAGGCCGGCCACACGAGCGTGTACCCCGAGCTGATCCGGATGGCGGAGCAGGGGCTCGTCGAGGTGGCGCATGAGGGCGCTCGCCGCAGCCGGACCTACGCGGTGACGGACAAGGGCCGCGAGGAGCTGAGGGAGTGGCTGCTCGCGCCATGGGGGCAGGGCGTGGTGCGCAATGAGCAGGTCCTACGGCTGTTCCTGCTCGAAGCACTGGAGCCGGACGAGACCGTCACCGCGCTGCGCGGCCTCGTCGCGCACGCCGAGGGGCGCATCTCCGAACTCCGCAGGCTCCGCGAGGAACAAGACGCCGAACCACGGCAGGGCCGCGACACCCTCGGGCAGCTCGCCGCGGAGTACGGCCTGCGCCAGTACCAGGCGACTCACGACTGGGCACTCTGGGCCATCGAACACGTGAGCAAGCGCCAAGGGTCCGATCCGGCATAACGCACTGTTCACGAGTGCTCAGTACGGCGATCGGCGCGCCCGGCGCCGCTGCCTGCGACCGCGTATGAGATCCAGCGGATCGCGCTGATACCCGTCGGCGTACGCCCCCGGCCGGGCGGCGCCGCCCGGCCGTCCGGGGGCCTCGTCGTCCAGTGGCGGAGGCGCGAACCGCTGCGACACCTGTTCCGGGAACGTCCTGCCGTCCCGCTCCGGGGCGAACGCCATGCCGGAGGACATCACGCGCGGGACGAGGACGAGCGCCTGTCCGAGCCGGTTGACGCCCAGCATCAGCAGGATGGTCGCCGAGGACGCCGCCACCTTCGCGTCCACCACGTGGGCGATGACCATCATCCCCACGCGGGTGACCACCAGCAGGGCCCACAGCCACAGGCCGACCGCCGGCATCCGCGCCCACAGCACACCGGCGCGCCGCTCCAGCCGGATGGTCGCACCCTGAGCCGCGCCGATGGCCGCGGCCAGCAGCGCGCCGACGACCAGGCACACCACGTCGATGGAGGTCGGATGTCGGTCGTGCCGGCTCAGGTCGGCTATGCCGATCACGGTGAGGACCACGGGGAGCAGCATCAGCCGCCGCCCGGTGAGCGCCTCTCCGCGCAGTTGGCGCGCGATGAGGGCCACGACGACCGCCACGGCGGCCAAAACCTCGAAGAAGCTCATGCGCTTCAAACTACATGTCACTCTCGACATGTCAAAGGTGACGCCGATGGCCATAGAGTCCCTGTAGCTGGGCATCCATTCCGCAGCACGAGCTGACTTGACATGTCAGCTTCGCAGTATGCAGAGTCCCACCGGGCCGCACCCGCGCCCGCACCCGAAATGAATCAGGAGCTGTTGACCGTGAGGTCTCTGCACGGAATCGACATCGAGCGGATACAAGCGTTCTCCGACGCGGTCTTCGCCATCGCCATCACGCTCCTCGCCCTGGAGATCACGGTCCCGGAGGATCTCCCCGCGGCCGAACTCGGGCACGCGCTGAGGGAGGAGGCGCTCCCGTCGGTCGCCGGGTATCTGCTCAGCTTTGTCGTGGTCGGAGCGCTGTGGATCTCGCATCACCGGCTGTTCCGGATGACCAAGGTGGTGGACGGCCCGCTGCTCTATCTGGATCTGGCGCTGATGGCCCTCGTCGCCGCCCTGCCGTTTCCGACGAAGATCGTCACGGAGTACCACAGCAGCGCGCTCGCGACCTCGCTGTACGCCGGCACGATCGCCCTGGCCGCGCTGCTGATCGCGGCGATGTCGACCCGACTCCTCCGGCGCCCCGGCCTGCGCGACACCGACATTCCGCGCGTTCTGTTCGCCCGGTCACTCCAGCACGCGCTGGGTATCGCGATCGTCTTCGGAAGCTCGGTGCCGGTGGCGGTGATCGTCTCGTCCGACGCGGCGGAGTACTGGTGGCTCCTGGCCGTACCCGTCCGGTATTGCCTCGGACGGCACCACATCAGGACGAGCAAGCACGCGGCGGTCGCGCCGTCCCACCCCGCCCCGTGACCACGGAGACGGTGGACTCGGGGCGGCGGACCCCTTTATGACGGCCCCTCACGGCGGTCCGGACCCCCGCCCTCCGAGTCAGGAGATAGTGACCAGCAACACATATCAACCCTCTGTATACCGAGCTCCTTGCACATGAGTCGCTTTATCCCCTCATTGGGGACGCGCTCCGTACTTCCTCCGTGACGGCCTGCCGCCGGAAGGTCAGGCTCCGCTCTCCCGACTTGTCTAGACCTCTTGTCCAAGGCCATGACCAGTGAATATCTTCCGTGCGACCACAGCGCGGAAAGCGCTTGTCGCCGCGTTCGGGCCTTGGGGAGAGGCCCTCGCGTTCTTCGCTCTCATCAGCCTTCACGGGAGGGGTACGTCCATGTCCAGAATCCTCAGATCCACCGTCGGTGCCGCCCTCGCCTCCGCCGCGGCCGCCGTCCTCACCCTGACCGCGCCCCAGGCCTCCGCCGCCGAGCGCCCCGCGGCGACCGACGTCAAGGTGTCCCCGCGGGCGTCGGCCGAGACCAAGGCGTTCGCCAAGGCCAACCCTGGGCCGACCGCCGCCGCCGCGACCGTGTGCGGCACCGGCTACGCGCTGAACAAGGCCGTTCCGCTGCCCGAGGGCACCGACCCGAGCATGCGTCTGGCCACGCTGTTCAGCTACACCAACGGCGGCAAGGGCTGCGCGATCCTGGACAACAACTACGGCGCCTCGCAGTACATGTACCTCAAGGTCTGCAAGGTGGACGGCACCGGCTGCGACACCGACTCGGGCAACTTCAGCGAGTACGCGGGCCCGGTCTACGTCTCCAGCCTCGCGTGCGCCCCGGTGACCGCCAAGATGGGCAAGACCTCCAGCAGTCTCTACATCAACTACAAGTCCGACTACGTCTTCGCGTGCAACTGACCCCCGTCACTCGGCACTGAAGGAGACGTCATGGCCGACGCCATGGTCATGCGGGCGCAGCAGTTCATCAACGACACATACGGCGGGAAGCTGGGCATTCCGGCGCTCGAGGTGGACGGGAAGACGAGCTGGACCGTGATGTACGCGCTCACCCGGGCGCTCCAGTACGAACTGGGCATCACCAGTCTCTCCGACAGCTTCGGCCCCACCACGCTGAGCACGCTCCAGTCGAAGTATCCGAAGCTCAACGCCAGTACGACGCCCTCGGCCAAGTTCACGAAGATCATCCAGTCGGGGCTGTACTTGCAAGGGGTACAACGGCGGTGGGATCGACGGGGCGTTCAGCTCCACGGTGGCGAACTCGCTCACCGAGCTGATGACCGACATGGGCGTGGCGGGCGTCTTCGAGCCGGGCAGTCTCTCCCCCAAGGTCTTCAAGGGGCTGCTCACCATGGACGCCTACATCGTCACCGGTGACGGCGGCGCCGACATCCGCAAGGTGCAGCAGCATCTGAACGCCAGCTACATCAAGCGTCAGGACTACTTCGTCATCCCGTGCGACGGGCACCACTCGCGGACCGTCGCCAAGTCCATGCTGCTGGCGGTGCAGTACGAGCTCGGCATGGCCGACGGTGTGGCCAACGGGAACTTCGGCCCCGGCACCCAGTCCGGGCTGAAGCAGCACACCGTCGCCTCGGGCGAGACCAGCACCTGGGTGCGGCTGTTCTCCGCCGCGATGATCCTGAACCAGCGGCCCAATGTGCCGTTCAGCACCTCGTTCGGATCAGCGCTGCAATCGGCGGTGAACAGTTTCCAGGGCTTCGCCAAGCTCCCGGTCACCGGAAAGGGCGACTACTCCACCTGGGCGTCGCTGCTGGTCTCCTACGGCGACCAGGACCGCCAGGGCCAGGCGTGCGACGGCGTCACCAAGATCACCCAGGCCCGTGCCAACACCCTGAAGGCCGCCGGATACAAGTACATCGGCCGCTATCTCACCAACCCCAGCACCACCGATCTCCCCGAGAAGGCCATCCAGATCGGCGAGCTCCAGACCCTCGCCGACAACGGGCTCCGGTGTTTCCCGATCTATCAGACCTTCGGCCGTGACGCCTCGGGCTTCAACTACACGGCGGGCAACGCGGCGGGCATCGCGGCGGCGAACGCGGCCGATGACCACGGCTTCAAGGACGGCACCCGGATCTTCTTCGCCGTGGACTTCGACGCGTACGACTACGAGGTCACCGACAATGTCCTGCCGCACTTCAAGGGCATCGTGGACGGCATGGCCATCGCCGGGAACCGGTACAAGATCGGGGTCTACGGACCGCGCAATGTGTGCATCCGGGTCTCCGAGGCGGGCCATGCCACGGCGAGTTTCGTCTCCGACATGTCCAGCGGCTTCTCCGGGAACTACGGCTATCCGCTGCCGCCCAACTGGGCCTTCGACCAGATCGTCACCAAGACGATCGGCTCCGGCGACGGCTCGATCAATATCGACAACAACATCGCCTCCGGCCTGGACACCGGACAGGGGTCGTTCAATCCCCCGGTGGCGACGATGCCGGACAGCCTCTTCAACCAGGCCTATTTCCCGGGGCTGCTCGCCGACGTCCAGACGTATATGCAATCCATCGGCTTCCCCGAGGACGACGGCCGGATCTACACCACCACCCAGTGCCTGGAAACGATCATCGCCGGGGATGTCGCCGTGACCAATACGGCACGGGCCTACGGCATGCGGAAGGCGCTCATCCAGACCACGACGTTCTGGGAGTTCCGGCACTACGGCAATGAGGACCTGGTCAAGGACGCCGGGGTGTGGCTCTATCACAACGGCTATGTGCCGGACTGGGCCAAGGACCTGCCCGGGGTGGTGTCGCTGCGCGACAGCAGCACCGGTGTGGCCCAGATGTTCGGGCTGGTGGGCGTTCTCTGCTGGAACAACTCCATCAGGACCGGCCTGGTGACCGGCACCCCGAAGGACCCGGACAAGGACGCCGACATCTTCTCGGTGTGGGACAAGCTCCGCACGGACAACGACTTCGCCCTCACCTCCGTCGGCCACGCCCATATCTGGGGAGCCGACGGCAAGCCCGGCAGCGTCGACGCGGAAACGGCGATCCGCCGACCCTCGCTGGACTACAAGGAGTCGGAGATCTACGAGGTGCTGCGGCGCTACCAGGGTCCGAAGGAACCCGCCTTCACCGACGCCAGGAAGCGCATGCCGCTCTACTACATCTTCGAGAAGTACAACAGGATGATGCGATGAGCAAAGCGCCTTCATCCCTTGCGGCCGATTCGCCGGACGGACTCAACTCGATCCTGCTGCTGTTCATCTGCCTGATCGGGGTCATCACCTTCTGCACCTTGATCGCGCTCCTCGGCTCCGGCATGGCCAAGCGCACCGGCCGCCGGAAGACCCGGGCCGAATGGCTCGGGGGAATCGCCCTGCTGTCCGTCTGCGTGACCATCGCCCTGTACATCTGGGGCGCGCTCCATGTGATGTTCATGGAGAGCGACACCATGCGCGATGCGTGCGCCAAGGCGCGCGGGCCGGAGAAGGCGGCCCAGGTCGACCGCTATTCGGCGCGCTACCTTCCGCTGCGCTTCACCTGCCAGATCGACAAGGGCGGAAGTTACGACGCCGCGGTCCCCGGATACGTCAACCCGGCCATGGGCATCGCCTTCGTCCTGGCCATCGCCACGGGCGCCGGATCCGTGGCGACCCGCGACCAGAACCGGTCCACCAGCCCTACCGTCACGAGGGGACGATGAATGAGCGCGTTCGACCCATCCCGTAGGCAGCTGCTCGCCCGCTCCGGTGCGCTGCTCGGCGCGGCGGCGCTGGCCTCCCTCCCCGGTTCCGCGCTGCTCGCGACGCCCGCGTACGCCGCGTCCTCGCACTCCAAGACGCCCACCGGCGAGGAGATCCGGAAGGCATACCGCCGCTACCAGGCGAACAAGGCCCGGGTGCTGACGGGCAGACCCAGCCCCAACGGCTGGGAGATGGAGAAGGTCGCCGACGGCGGCGGAGCCATCTGGTCCCGCCCGGTGCCCGGCACCCCGCTGGAGGGTGTCACCGTCCGCATCGGCGCACCGGAGACCGTGCTGATCCATGTGATCCGCCGCTTCCACTACGAGATCGACGAGCTCCGCAAGGGCGATGTGATCGGCTGGCGCGGCCCCGGCACGGTCCGCAAGGGGCTGCCGGAGGGCAATCAGGCGTCCGGTACTGCGGTCCGGATCCGGCCCGGCCACTACCCGTCGGGCGTCAAGGGCGGTTTCTTCCCGCAGCAGGAGGTCGTGATCCGCGACATCCTCGCCGAGCTGGACGGCGTGGTCCGCTGGGGCGGGGACGACCGGAAGCCGGATGAGTCGCTCTTCTACGTGGCCGTCCATCCCGGCGATCGGCGGCTGGCCGAGGTCGTGGCCCGGCTGGACCGCTGGCGCGAGACGCCGGGCAGCGGCGCGGGCGCCCCGGTCGACGTGCTCGCGCCGGGGCGCCGCAAGGCAGCGATGTCCTTGGCTCACGGTCAGCGCGCGGCCGCCTGAGCGAAGTTCTGCCGAGAACTGGGGAGCCCCCGGCGCGTGGGGGCGCCGGGGGCTCCCTTTCGGGTCAGTCGCGATCAGTCAAGATCAGCCGCGATCAGTCGCAGGAGGGGCAGGGCGTGCAGGCGCTGACCCTGACGTCGTCGATGACCGGCCCGTAGGCGCTGCCGATGGTGCTGGCGAACGCCAGCGTCGTGGAGGTCCCACGGGCCACGAAGGTCACCTCCTGGGTCACATAGCCCATGTTCGCGAAGGACTTGCCGGTGATATCGAAGGTGAAGTCTCGGAAGTTCTGCCCGTCGACCAGTACCGATCCGGTCTTCACGCTGGGACCGCCCGCCGGGTTGCCCGCCAGGGAGTACGTCACCGTGTACCGCTTCCCCGGGACCGTGGTGAAGGTCTGCGCCACGGTTCCGGCGCCCTGACCGTTGAGGTCCACGGACTGGCCGCCCTCGGCCGCCTGCCAGAAGCCGTCCCCGATGTGGTCCACGTTTCCGGCCGTGACCTTCCACGGCCCGATGGACGCGCCCGTCCCCAGGTTCACGAACGTGTTGGCCGCCACCGTGGGCGTCTCGAAGCTGCCGTCGTCGAAGCGGCTGACGGCGGCGGCCGTCGCGGTACCGGCCCCCATACCGGCCAGCGCCCCGGCGACGGCGAGCGATGCGACAAAGATGCGAATAGGCGACATGTTCCCCTCCAGTGCGACTCATTCGGCAATACACCGAATTGATGGCGCCGCTGAATCTTCCGTACCGGAGGATCACACGCCAGGGCCCGCCCCCCGGCGCACCGTGGTGCGGACCGGGTCGAGCGCGGCTGGTGCGCCGGTCCATCGCGCCAGCCGCCCCTCGGGGAGGCGGTGTTGGGTCAGTCACCTCGCCTGGGTGATCCGCGCCCAGACGGTCTTGCCCGGCCCCCTTCGCTCCCTGATGCCCCAGCGATCCGCCACCGCCTCGACCAACATCAGCCCCCTCCCCTCCTCGTCCTCCGATGTGGGCGCCTTCGGCACGGGGCACTTCTCGTGGGTGTCACTCACCTCGATCTCCAGGACGCCGCTCCGTTCGTCGTACGCCAGCCGCACCCCGAAGTCCCGCCCCGGTACGCGCCCATGGAGCGCCGCGTTGGCGGCCAGCTCGGCGACGACCACGATCGCGGCGTCATAGCCGCCCACCCCCGGGGCGAACCCCCACGCGGTGAGCTGGTGGACGGCCAGCAGCCGGGCGAGCCGGGCGCCGCGACGGGTGGCGGAGAATCGCTGCGCGAACGTACGTACGGTGACGGGGACTTGGCCCTGTGGTGCGGTCATGGCGGAAGCGTCCCGGCCCGACGGCGGCCTCTGCCAGGCACGACACCCACCCAGTTTCGCTTGTACCAGTTCACCGCCTGGACCGGACCGGTCACCGCCCGTGACGATATGAGGATGACAAAAGACAGCGAACCGGAAACGTCGGAGAGCCTCAAGACCTTTGGCGCGGTACTGAAGGCCCTACGGGACGAGGCGGGCCTGACGCAGGAGCAGTTCGCCCCACGGGTCCGGTACTCGGCGACGTACGTCGCGAAGATGGAACAGGGCAGGCGCTTCCCGCCAAGGGAACTCATCCCCCGCATGGAGGAGGTCCTCGGCGCCCCCGCCGCCCGCGTCCTGGGCGCCGCATACCGCACACTGACGCGGAAGGTGGGCCTAGCGTCGTGGTTCCTGCAGTGGGCAGGGATTGAGGAGGAGGCGGTAACGCTCCTCGCGTATGAGTGCCGGGCGATTCCCGGTCTGCTCCAACCCGAGCCGTACATCCGGGCCATCTTCGAGCAGAGGCTGCCCCCGCTCTCCGAGGACCAGATCGAAAAGCAGGTAGCCGCCCGCTTAGAGCGCCAACGACTGATGACCGAGAGACAGAACACGGCATTCAGCTTCATCATCGAACAGGCCGTACTTGAGAGGCATATGGGAGGCACCGAGGTCACCAGGCACGTTTTGGACCAGCTGCTGACGAAGATGGATCGGCGAAATGTCGAGGTTCAAGTGATGCCGCTGCGCCAGGAGATCCACGCAGGCATCGACGGCCTCATGTACCTCGCGGAGACGCCTCAGCACGAGTGGGTCGGGTACTCCGAAGGCCAGCAGTCGAGCGTTCTCATCACGAGCCCGAAAGACGTGAGCGCGATGCTTCAGCGCTATGGCAGGCTGCGGTCGCAGGCGCTTGGCCATGAGGCCACCATGAGCCTGCTGGAGCAGATGCGAGGAGCGCTATGAGCAGCAGCACCACGGGCCTGAAGTGGTTCAAGAGCAGCTACAGCGGAAGTTCCGGTGACAACTGCGTCGAGGTAGCCATACGCACCAAGGCCGTCCACGTCCGGGACTCCAAGGACACCGAGCGGACCCCGCTGACCGTCTCCCCCGAAGCCTGGGCCGCCTTCATCGCGCACATCTGACCTGCTCGTGCCGCCGCCGCTAAGCTGTTCGGATCGGAGGTGGCGGTGGCGGCGCACTCGAATTCGCACTCGAATTCCCATTCGCGGGGGATGACGAACGACATCCAGGAACGCATCAAGCGGCTGATCATCGACCAGCGGCTCCCCTCGGGCGCCCCGCTGCCCACCGAGACCGAGCTGATGGAGCTCCTCGGCGTCAGCCGTAACTCCGTACGCGAGGCGCTCAAGGCGCTGCAGGCGATGGGGATCGTGGAGATCCGGCACGGCTTCGGGACGTACGTCGGACCCATGTCGATGGCGCCGATGATCGAGGGGCTGATCTTCCGTACCGTCGCCGGGCACTACCGGGGCGAGGACAGCCTGCTCGAGCTCCTGGAGCTGCGCGAGGCCGTGGAGACGGGGCTGATCGCACGTCTGGCCGGGCGGATCCCGGAGGCGGATCTCGCCGAGCTGGACGCGGTCGTACGGCGGATGGAGGCGGAGGCGGCGGAGGGCTCGGTGCGCGCCGAGACCGACCGGGCGTTTCACGCCGCGCTCTACGGGAGGCTGGACAACACGCTGCTGAGCGAGGTGCTGGAGGCGTTCTGGGACGCCTTCCACCGGGTGCGGACCGACCTCGTGGACGTGCCCACCGATCCGAGGGTCACCTGCAAGCAGCACCGGGAGATCCTGGAGTCGGTGCGCTCGGGTGACGCCCTGCGGGCCGAGGGGGCGATCCGCGACCACTTCGGGAACATCCGCATCCGACTGCGTTCGGCGCACCGCGACTGAGCAGATCGGCGGAAGTTCACTAAACGATCAGTTGAGGCGGGCGGTGTCTCCTGAGCGGCTCACGCCTGGGCGAGCAGAGGGTCGTAGGCTGTCGATCGTCGGCGGCCGGACATGAAGGCCAGGAAGTCCCCGATGAAGGCGCCGCGCGTGTAGGTACGGTCGGTGCCGACCGTGTCGCGGTGGAACGCGGTCTGGAACAGCGCCCGGTATTCGTCTGCGTCGATGTGCTGGTCGCCGTCCTTGTCCGTGGCGTCGAAGAGGACCTCGGCGACCTTGATCAGTGCGGGGCCGGCCAGGGCTGGAACGGCGGTGGCGTACTCGCGGGCGCTGACGCGGCCGTCACCGTCGGTGTCCAGTGCCGTCTGGAGTTCGCGCCACCAGTCGGCGTAGGCGTTGTAGAGCCTCGTTTCCTCGGGCTCCTCCAGATCGAGGCGGGTGGACAGTTCGCGGGCCATGGCGGCGAGATCCGGCCAGTCCAGGTACCCGTCGCCGGTCTGGTCGAGTACCTCGCGGAAGAACTCCTCCGCACCGCGTTCGGTGCCGTTGCGGGAGACGGGTTCCGGTTGCGGAGGGAGAGGCGTGATGAGCCGGATCAGGGCACCGGCCCGCCGCATTTTGTCGTGCAGGGCGGTGACCGCCCGAGCTCGCGGGTCGTCACTGTGGGGCGAGAGAGCCAGCAGGTCGGCGATGGCGTCAGCTCGGACCCAGCCGTTCGGCAGGAACCGGGCCAGACCGACGGCCAGATAAGCCCCCTGCATCAGCGTCTGAGCACCGGGCATGTCGGGCAGCCCGGCACGCCGGCGGAAGGGCTCGGGGAGCGAGGCAACGGTGATCGCCCCGATGAGCGGGCCGACGACGGCCCGGCCGGTGGCCCATAGCGTGGGCACCCCGCCCAGCAGGGCCGGAGCGGGCAGATGGTCGAACAGCTTGTAGAGGATGATCCGCATCGCCTCGGTGTTCTCCAGCTCCTGTGCCACCACGTGGTCGTAGTAGAGCCAGAACTCGGAGAGGGTGGGCGGCAGGTGACCGGCCTCGTCTCCCATGGCGGCCAGGTATGCCTGGAACTCGGCGTACAGCCGCTCCATGGCGTGCTGCTCAAGAGGCTGTCCGCTCAGTCGGCACATGGTCACGGTGGACTCGAAGATGGTCGCCACCACCCAGGCCCGTACAGCGGGGTCCATCGCGCTGTAGGGCCGACCCCGCGGGTCGGTTCCATTGAGCCGTGCGTGGAGGCGGTTCAGCCGTGCCGCCTCGCGGAGCCGTACCTGTTCGTCGTCCCCGAACATGCGCTGCAAGCTCCGAAGGGTGTTGCGCAGCCGTCGCCACGGGTGGGCGACGAAAGTGGAGTTGTCGATCAGCGCGGCGCCGACCTGCGGGTGCGCGGCCTCCAGCACCGTCGCCCGGACCATGGCCAGCGCCCACCGCGGATCGTTGACGAATTCCTGGAACTGCGAGCCCGCGCCGAACAACGGCCCGCGTCCTTTCCCCGTACTCGGCCGTGACGTACCGCCGTCGAACTCGGTCGCACCGTCCTGGCCGCTGTCGGGGGTTCCGCCGTCTGCGTTGGTCACGATCGGGAATCTCCGTTCCGCTCGGGCAGCACGCCGCCGAAGCGGCGATCGCGTTGCCGGTAGATGTGCAGGCATTCGAGGAAGTGCGGCGCACGGAAGTCGGGCCACAGCACGGTCGGGAAGACCCATTCCGCGTAGGCGACCTGCCAGAGCATGAAGTTGGAGATGCGCTGTTCCCCCGAGGTCCGGATGACCAGGTCCACGTCGGGTGTGTCGGGGAAGGGCAGATGGGCGGCGAAACTCCGCTCGTCCACCGCCTCGGCCGCCACACCCGCGCGGATCAGTGACCGCGCGGCCGCGACGATGTCCCCGCGGCCGCCGTGATCGAACGCGACGGTCAAGGTCATACCTCGGTTGTCGCCGGTCAGTGTCATCAGATCGGCGAAGTCGCGTGCCAACGCCCCAGGGATCCTCGGGTCGCTCACCCCGAGGAAACGGCAGCGGATCCCCCGCGCGTGCAGCAGCGGCGCGTGCTTGCGCACCACCGCGCGCACCAGCCGCATCAAATAGTCGACCTCGGCACCCGGCCGGCTCCAGTTCTCGGTGGAGAAGGCGTACAGGCTCAGCCACTCCACGCCCGCGGCCCGAGCCGCCTCGATGACGTCGATCACGGTCGTCTCCGCCGCCCGATGACCTGACGTACGCGGCAGCGACCGCTGGGCCGCCCACCGTCCGTTGCCGTCCATCACACACGCCACGTGACGCGGCCCCCCAAGCGACCGGTCACCATCAGCGAACCGCGAGGCGGAAGTGGGATCGGCGAACGCATCGCCCGCGGTGTGCCCAGGTACCACGACAGCCCTCCCCTTGGCCCGCCACCACAGGTCAACACGGCGATCGCGCCTGAAGCAGAGTGCCAGCCCCCGAGCCCGAATGCCGCACCAGAGCCACGCATTCACCCTTGGAACTGTTGTCCGAATCAATAGGCGCCGAGAGCGATTTCAAGCTGGGAGTCGACGCCCACCCCTTGCCCGCCTTTGTCCGATAAACAGATCGTTCACACTTGCGATCGCCAATAGGTCCGTAAGGTCGGCTGCCTCCACTATCGTTCCCCTGCGGCCGAAGGGGGGGCCGGGGGCCGACCGAACGTGACGACGGCACGCACTCAGTCCTGCGTGCGGGGGGATGACTCATGACGTCGACGCCGACTGGCGCCCGCCATCCGTCGTACGGCGAGTACGACTCGTCCACGACCACGCGTCTGCGCATCCCGAAGCAGCACCCGACCGGCCCGGACCGACACCGGCCCCGGAGTCGGCGTCGGCCGCTGCCGAAGTACGACTACGAGCACTACAGCAGGCTCGCCGGACCGCTGACCCAGCCCGAGCCCGAGCCCGAACCCCAGCCCGGCACGGGCAAGCCGTACCGCGTGCGCTACCGCGGCCTGCTCGCCGAGGAGCCGCACCGAATCCGCGCGGCACTGCTGCTCGGCGCCGCCCCGCTCGTCTCGCTGGGGCTGCTGGTCTGGCTGACGCAGCCCGCGCACTGGACCAGCCGGGAGGGCACCAGCACCCTCCTGGCGGTCATGGACAAGGTGATGCTGGTCTCGATAGGGCTGATCGAGTTATTCCGGACGCTGAACGTCGCGTCCAACGCGCATGCGACGCTCGTCGCCCGCGACCCCGTCCCCGTCGTGCCCGAGCCCGGCACCAAGGTCGCCTTCATCACCACCTATGTCCCCGGCAAGGAGCCGCTGGAGATGGTGCGGAAGACCCTGGAGGCCGCGATCCGCGTCCGGCACCGCGGGGTGCTGCATGTCTGGCTGCTGGACGAGGGGGACGATCCGGAGGTCAGGGAGGTCTGCCGGCGGCTGAACGTCTATCACTTCACCCGTAAGGGCGTCGAGAAGTGGAACCAGCCCAAGGGCCCGCACCGCGCCAGGACCAAACACGGCAACTACAACGCCTGGCTGGACGCGCACGGCGAGGAGTACGACTTCTTCGCCTCCGTGGACACCGACCATGTGCCGCTGCCCAACTACCTGGAGCGGATGCTCGGCTACTTCCGCGATCCGGACATCGCCTTCGTCGTCGGCCCGCAGGTCTACGGCAACTACGACGCGGCCGTCACCAAGGCCGCCGAGAGCCAGCAGTTCCTCTTCCACGCGCTGATCCAGCGGGCGGGGAACGCCTACCGGGCGCCGATGTTCGTGGGCACCAACAACGCGGTGCGGATCAGCGCGATCCAGCAGATCGGCGGGCTGTACGACTCGATCACCGAGGACATGGCCACCGGTTTCGAGCTGCACCGCCACCGCAATCCGGCGACCGGCCGCGCCTGGGGGTCGGTCTACACCCCGGATGTGCTGGCGGTCGGAGAGGGGCCGAACGCCTGGACGGACTTCTTCACCCAGCAGCTGCGCTGGTCACGCGGAACGTACGAGACGATCGTCAAGCAGCTCTGGAAGGCGCCGTTCTCGCTGCGGCCCGGCAGGCTCTTCAACTACTCCCTGCTGATGATCTTCTATCCGATGTCGGCGCTGAACTGGATCCTGGCCACGCTGAGCTGCGCACTGTTCCTGGGCTTCGGCGCCTCCGGCGTAGAGATCGACCCCGCCATCTGGATGATGCTCTACGGCAATGCCTCCGCACTCCAGATCGGCCTCTACGTCCGGAACCGGAGACACAACGTTTCTCCCCATGAGCCGGAGGGGTCCGGCGGGGTGGCCGGAATGGTCATGTCGGCGCTGGCCGCGCCCATTTACGCCCGCTCGCTGCTCGATACCGTGCTGCGCCGCAAGAGCCGCTTCGTGGTGACGCCGAAGGGCGACTCCGCGAGCCCCGACACCCTCTTCGGCACCTTCCGGATCCATCTTTTCTTCCTGGTGGTCTTCGGCGGGTCGCTCGCCTCTTCCTTCTACTTCGGCCACAGTCATCCCGCGATGACCGTTTGGGCAGCACTTGCCCTGGCTGTCACAGCCGCGCCGATCATCGCCTGGCGGTGGACCGTCCGCCAGGAGAAACGGAACACGCAGCCCGCCCTTGGGGGACGATAAGAAGTGAAGTACCGACCGAGTCGCCGCACCCGCCGCTTCGGGATCGGTGCGGCGGCGATCACCGTGCTAGCCGGGATGAACGGCCCGGCCCTCTACCGTTTCAGCTCGGACAAGTACCACGCGTACAGAATCAACCAACCGGAGTACAAGGCGGAAAACGGCCACTGGGATGTGGTCGATGTCCCCGAGGCATACCGGATCAATACGATCCACGCCGCCCTGCTGCACACCGGCAAGGTGCTGCTGGTGGCCGGCTCCGGGAACAACGCCAAGAATTTCGCCGCCAAATCCTTCCGCAGCGTCCTATGGGACCCGGAGAAGAACACCTTCACCAACATTCCCACCCCCAAGGACCTCTTCTGCTCCGGGCACAGCCAGCTCCCGGATGGAAAGCTGCTGGTGGCGGGCGGTACCCAGCGCTATGAGAAGCTCAGGGGCAATGTCGAGAAGGCGGGCGGACTGATGTTCGTCCACAACGAGAGCCCCGATAAGCCGAAGACCCTCCCCGCCGGGACCCGCTTCACGGGGAAGGAGAACGGCAAGACCTTCGAGTCCAAGGACCCGATTCTCGTTCCGCGCGCGAAGAAGAGCAACAATCGCAAGGGGAAGGTCACCGTCATCGCGAGCACGGCGCGGGTCTATGTGGAGGCGCTGCGCAAGGGAAAGAAGTACCAGACCGGCACCGAGGACAATTACCGGATCTCCGGGCTGAAGGGAAAGGACAAGCGGAACTTCTACGGGATCGCCCAGAAGCTGTCGTTCGACAAGAAGGACTTCCAGGGCATCAAGCAGGCGTATGAGTTCGACCCGGAGGCCGAGCGGTATGTCCCGGTCGATCCGATGAACGAGGCCCGCTGGTACCCGACCCTGACCCCCCTCCAGGACGGCAAGGTGCTCGCGGTCTCCGGGCTGGACGCGATCGGCCAGGTGGTGCCGGGGAAGAACGAGATCTACGACCCCAAGACCAACAAGTGGAAGTACCTGCCCAAGAAGCGCTTCTTCCCGACCTACCCCGCGCTGTTCCTGACCGACAAGGGCCGGATCTTCTACACCGGCTCGAACGCCGGATACGGCCCGGACGACAAGGGCCGCACGCCCGGGATCTGGGACCTGAAGACCAATCGGTTCGATGTGATCCCGGGGATCAGCGACTCGGACGCCCTGGAGACGTCGATGTCCGTGCTGCTGCCGCCCGCGCAGGACCAGCGGTACATGGTGCAGGGCGGGGGCGGGGTCGGCGAGGACCCCAAGTCCTCGGCGAAGACCCGGATCGTCGATCTGCACGCCGATAAGCCGCGGTTCCGCGATGGCCCGGATCTGTACGCGAAGGCGCGCTATCCGAGCAGTGTGATCCTGCCCGATGACACCGTTCTGACCACGAACGGCTCGGGCGACTACCGGGGCCGCGGCGCCACCAATGTGCTGAAGGCCGAGCTCTACAACCCGAAGAGCAACACCGCGCGCGCGGTGGCCGATCCGCTGGTGGGCCGCAACTACCACTCGGGGGCGCTGCTCCTGCCGGACGGCCGGGTCATGACCTTCGGCTCGGACTCGCTCTTCGCCGACAAGGCCAACACCACACCGGGTGAGTTCCAGCAGCAGATCGACCTCTACACCCCGCCGTATCTCTTCCGCGACTCCCGTCCGAAGCTCGCCGACACCGCGCCCAGGACGGTCAAGCTCGGCGGGAAGACCACCTACCGGACCGCATACGCATCGGCGATCACCAAAATGCGGCTGATCCGGCCCGGCTCCTTCACCCATGTGACCAATGTCGAGCAGCGGTCGATCGCGCTCGACTTCACCCGGGCGAAGGACGGGGTGACGGTGACCCTGCCGAAGGACTCGTCCGTGGTGCCGCCGGGGTGGTACATGCTCAACGCGGTGGACGACCAGGGGACGCCGTCGAAGGCGGTGTGGGTGAAGGTGTCCGTCCCGAAGAACCCGAAGAAGAAGTGACAGCCGCTTGACTGCCGGCCTTGGCTAGCTGTCCTTACGGTCGGCGTTACGGGCGAGATCGAGCGCGTACCGGGGCCACCACCGACCCGCGGTGGGACCGCCCTTGCAGGTACCGTCCGACTCGCCCGGACGCTTGATCCACAGATAGGCGTCGATCCGCTTGTCCCCGGTGTCGACGGTCGGCCGCTCGCCCAGCGCCCGGCCCTTCGGATTGCACCACGCCTGCGGGTCGTTCTTACCCGGGGCCGGGCCATTGCCGTTACGGCTGGTGTCGATCACGAAGGGCTTGCCGCCGATCAGCGCGGACAACCGCTTGCCGTACGCCCGGTTCTCCTGGGTCGTCTGGTAGTTGGAGGTGTTCAGCGCGAAGCCGTCGGCCTTACGGATACCGGCCCGCTTCAGCGGCTCGACCAGCCGGCGCGGGTCCTTGATCCAGTGAGGGTTTCCGGCGTCCAGATAGACCTTGGTGCGCGGCAGCCCCTTGAGCTTGTCCACAGCGCCGGTCAGTAAGTCGTACCGCTCCTCGAGGAACCGCTTGGGCGTACAGCCGTCCACCACATGCGGCAGCGCGTCCGGCTCCAGGATGACCGTCGCCCGGCGGTCGCCGATCCCCCGGACCGTCTTGTCCAGCCAGGCGCGATAGGCGTCGCCATCGGCCGCGCCACCCTTGGAATACTGCCCGCAGTCACGGTGCGGGATGTTGTAGAAGACCAGCAGCGCATCCCGGTGCGCCTGATCCGCGGCCGCGGTGAACCCCCGCGCCTGCCCCTCCGGGTCATCCACCCCCAGCCACTCCGCGACGGGCTGCTCCGCGATCTTCTCCATCAGCCTGGCCTCGCCGTCCTCGCCCCTCTTCCGGTACGCCGCGACCTGGCGCGCCGCGCTGCCATCCGGATTCACCCAATAGGGGATCGTGGACTTGGGCCGCTGTTTCGGCTCCCTGGCGACCGAGGCATGGTCACTGCCCCCCTTCGAGGCCCCGAAGCAACCGGAGACCACGACACACGACAAGAGCGCCCCGGCGACGGAGACCACACGAATACGGCTGCGGGCGCCGGAGTGAGTACGGGCAACGTGACGCGAACGGCCGGCGCGACTGCCGTACATCCACTCCCCCTTGGGCGCACGCTCCGGGGAACAAACGGCGCTCCCCCGGCGGGACAAGACCGGTCGAATCAATCCTTACACACCACCCCGAACCACCGTGCCCTCATCCCCAACCCACCCACCCTTTCGCCCGTACGCCCGCGGTGGCTGCGGCTCGACGCAGCCCGGTGCGGGGGGCACGGGCCCCGCCCCGGGTGGGGTTCGGGGCGGGACCCCGGGTGGGGGTTGGGGCGGGACCCCGGGTGGGGGTTGGGGGCGCAGCCCCGGGTGGGGGTTGGGGGCGCAGCCCCGGGTGGAGGTTGGGGGCGCAGCCCCGGGGGTGCAGGGGGCGGAGCCCCCAGCGGGGTTTGGGGCCGCGCCCCGGGTGGAGCTGCGGGGGCGAAGCCCCCACGCGGGGTCTGGGGCGGAGCCCCGAACGGGTCTGGGGCGCAGCCCCGTGCGGGACCCGGGGCGCAGCCCCGTGCGGGGCCGGGGAGCCGCAGCCCCGGGTCGGGATGCAGAGGCGAAGCCCCACGCGGAGCCCCGGGCGCAGCCCCCAACGGGGCCCAGGACGCAACCCCGTACGGGCCCTGGGACAGAGCCCCCAACGGGGGCCGGGGAGCCGCAGCCCCGGGTCGGGATGCAGGGGCGAAGCCCCACGCGGAGCCCTGGGCGCAACCCCGGGTCGGGGTCCTGGGGCGAAGCCCCACGCGGAGCCCCGAACGGGGGGCGGGGCGGGGCCCCGGGTGGGGGTGCAGGGGGCGGAGCCTCCTGGTTTCGGGAAGGGGCGGGGTGGGGGCTTTGCCCGCCGCAGGCGCCCACCCCGCCGCACCGACTAGTGCGGGGCATTACGGCTGCCTGCCGACACGTTGCCAGGGGAGCCCGTCGTGCCCGTCAGGTAGGCCGAGACGACGACGTTCGCCGAGTACCTCCGGGTCGAGCGGTTGTACTTGCCCCCGCACGTAATCAGCCGCAGCTCCGCGCGGTCATGGGACCGCGACCCGTACACCCGTCGCGCGTCGAAGTGCTTCTCCGGCACCACCTCGACGTCCTCGACCGTGAACTCCGCCGTCGTACCGTCCGATCGCGCGACCCGCACCCGCTCCCCCCGCTTGAGGTCGCTCAGCTCGTGGAAGACCGCCGGTTTGCTCTTCGTGTCCAGGTGGCCGACCAGCAAGGCGGCGCCCGGGGAGCCGGGCTCGGGGCCGGCGCGGTACCAGCCGACGGTGCCGGGGGCGCTGAAGGGCGGGGGTTTCACGGCCCCGTCGCGGTCCAGGCCGCTGGCGACGACGGGGGCGCGGACCCCCGCCGCCTCGATCACGACCCGCTTCGGCCGGGCGGAGGCCAGCGGCGCGTGTGCCGGGGGCAGCGGATGGGCGGACGGCCGCCCGACCGCGGCCACGTCCCCGGTCATGGGCGCCGGACCACCCGGCCCCTCCGTCGTGTCCCGGCCCCACATCCACAGGCCCAGCAGCAGTGCCGCCCAGGCGAGTCCGATGGCCAGCCGCCCGAGGCCGGAGAAGCGATTCCCGATGCCGTCCATGTGTCCGTCGTTTCCGTCCATCTCGGTGTCCAGATCCATGGGGATCAGCTCGCGGCGCGGCAGGGATGGCGGCGGCGGTGGACCGCGAGGCCGCCGACGGCCACGGCCGTACCGCCGGAGAGCACCAGGCCGTACGCCTCCGCGGCGCCGATGTCGTCGCGTGGTCGCGCCTCGTCGGGCGCGGTGCCGCCCCCACCGGCGCGGACGGGGGCGACGGGCGAGGGCGGGCGCTCCACGGCGAGGGCGACCCGGTCCGCGTCGCCTTGTCCGTCCGCGCCCGCGCCGTCCACACCCGTTCCGTCCGCGCCCGCGCCGTCCACGCCCGTTCCGTCCGCGCCCGTTCCGTTCTCGCGTACGAGGCCGCCGGCCGCGCAGTCCAGGGTGACCCGGTGCGCCCCCTTGGCCGCCGTCGAGCGGATCGTCGCCTCGCTGAAGAGCGCGTCCCCCTCGGGCGTCAGCTCCGCGTCGTCCACGAACACCGGTGACGAGGCGGTGGCCACCCGGTCCGGGCAGCCGAAGGCCCAGACCTCGACCTCGGCGCCGGGGGCGAGGGCCCGCGGACTGATCCGGATCGTGGTGGTGGCGGAGTGGCGCTGCTCGGCGAGGGCCGGAGCCGCGGCCGTCACCACCGCCACGGCGGCGCATGCTGCGCTACAGAGAGTGAGTGCGACAATGCGCATGGTGAAACCTCCCGATACCAAGAGGCTCACGCGCCCGGCAGGGCCCCGCATCCGCTGCGGGCGCCTACTGCGCCATCCGGGGCACAGGGCTCACCGGCGGGTCATGCCAGGGGTCACGGGCGGGTCATGCCGACGCTCTCCGGCGGGTCATGCCTGCGCCCACCGGCGGGTCATGCGACGCGTTCCACGAGGTCCGCGACGGAATCGACGACGGTGGACGGGCGGTACGGATACCGATCCACCTCTCCCGCCTTGGTCACCCCGGTGAGCACCAGGAAGGTCTCCATACCGGCCTCGAGCCCGGCCCGCACATCCGTGTCCATCCGGTCGCCGATCATCGCGCTGGACTCGGAGTGGGCGCCGATCGCGTTCAGCCCGGACCGCATCATCAGCGGGTTGGGCTTGCCGACGAAGTAGGGCTCCTGGCCGGTGGCCTTGGTGATCAGCGCGGCCACTGAGCCGGTGGCGGGCAGCGCGCCCTCGGCGGAGGGGCCGATCTCATCGGGGTTGGTGGCGATGAACCGCGCACCGTCATTGATCAGCCGGATGGCCTTGGTGAGCGCCTCGAAGCTGTACGTACGGGTCTCACCGAGCACCACATAGTCCGGCTCGACATCCGTAAGGACGTAGCCGATGTCGTGCAGCGCGGTGGTCAGCCCCGCCTCGCCGATGACATACGCGGTGCCGCCGGGGCGCTGCTCGTCCAGGAACTGGGCGCTGGCCAGCGCCGACGTCCAGATGTTGGCCACCGGAACGTCCAGCCCGATACGGGACAGCCGGGCATGGAGGTCGCGCGGGGTGTAGATGGAGTTGTTGGTGAGCACCAGGAAGGGCGTGTCCGATTCGCGCAGCCGCTTGATGAAGGCGTCGGCACCGGGCACCGGTATGCCCTCGTGCATCAGCACACCGTCCATGTCGGTGAGCCATGACTCGATCGGCTTGCGCTCTGCCACTGGTTGCTCTCCGCTCGGAATCGACCTCTGCGACGACCTCAGCCTAACCGGGGAAAGCGCTGGGGAGACCGCCCTGTGTTCCGGAGCACGGTCCGTTCGCCGTCCGTTCGCGCTCCGTCCCAGCGCGACAGATCCGCACACGTGTCTGATCCTGGGGAAGGGGCGGAATCCGCCCCTCCGTGGAACGAGCCGGACCGTAAGGCCGGACCGTAAGGAGGCCGCGATGGGCATGATGGACAAGCTCAAGGGCGCGATCAGCAAGAACCCGGACAAGGCTCGGAAGGGCGCCCGTAAGGGAGCCGAGACCGCGGACAAGAAGACCGGCGGCAAGTACTCGGAGCAGGTCCAGTCCGGCTCGGACAAGGTCGACGACGAACTGCGCCGCCGGGGCGAGGGGCCCCGGGGCCAGTAGTTCGTACATGCGTCGGACGATGTGAGGGCGTCCGGGCGCCGGGGCTTCAGACCCCCGAGCGCCGGGACCTCACCACGAGGACGGTCCCGCAGGTCACGAGCGCGGCGCTGATGACGCCGAGCCCCGCGAGCAGGGCGGTGTGACGGCCCGTCGCGGCGAGTTCGGGCATCCGCTCGTGCTCGCGCTCGTGGCCGCCGTCCTCCTCGTGACGGCCGTCACTGCCGGTGCCGGTACCGGTGCTGGGCTCGGCCTGGGGCTCGCGTCCGGTTTCAGCGTCGGAGTCGGTTTCGGCGTTGGGGTCGTCGGTCTCCGTGCCCAGTCCGGTGTCGGTGCCGAGGTCGGTCCCCACGTCGGTGCCGGGATCGGTCTCCGTGCCGAGGTCGGTGTCGGCGTCGGCGTCCAGGCCCTCATCGAGGTCGGTACCGGTGTCGGTGCCGGTGTCATTACCCGCCTCGGTGTCGGTACCCGTATCGGCGTCCGCGCTTGAGTCCGAGCCCGTGTCCGGGTCCGTGTCCGGGTCCGCCCCGAGGTCGGTGTCCATGTCCGTATCGACATCCGCGCCCAACTCGGAATCCGTATCGGTATCGGTATCCGCTCCGGTCCCGGTGTCCTCTTCGGCGCTGGGATCGGAGTCGATGTCGGCCTCCGCGCCGACGTCGGCGCCCGCCTCCGTGTCGGCATCAACGTCGCTGTCGGCGCGGGGCGGCACCGCGGCCGGGCTGCTCTCCTTATGGGTCGCGCCAGGACTTCTGGTGGTGCTCGGCTTCCGGCTCGGCGCGGCCGAGGCGGTCTCCTCGGACGTTCGGCTCGGCGTGGCCGTGGGGCGCTTGGAGCGGCTGGTCGGTTCCGGAGCGGGCTTCGTCTCGGCGTCCCCGTCGGTGACGGCTCCGGCGTCGGCACCGGTATCCGTCCCGGCCTCCGTAAGCCCGCCGGAGCGCGTGGCCGCCCTCGTACGCGTTCCGGCGTCCGGGCCCGTGGTTCCAGTTCCGGTGCCGGTGCCGGTGCCCGCAGTACCGGCATCCGCATCCGAACCCGTACCCGTACCCGTACCCGTACCCGTACCCGTACCCGTACCCGTACCCGTACCCATACCCGAACTCGTACCCGAACTCGTACTCGTACCCGTACCCGTAGCCGTCGCCGTCCCGCCGATGCGGAAGACGTAGTCGTTTGACTGCCCCACCCAGTCGCCGTCGTCCGCGCGCCGCTGTACGGCGATCGCGTTGGCCGTCACCGGCCCCTCGGGCGCGTCCGCGGTGAAGCGCGTGCGCACCTGGACGTCGACGGTCTTGTGCGCGGGCACGGTGAAGCCCTTGAAGTGGTCGTCGAAGACCCCGATGTTCTCGTCCTCGTCCGTGGTCTGGAAGGAGACGGTCCGCCAGGTGGCGCCGCCGTCCGCGGAGGGGTCCAGGAACTCGAAGCCGATATGGCGGGGCCGCAGTTGATGGGCCTGGTCGACCAGGACGGCGATGGGGTGGATGGCGCGGCAGCCGGTGTCCGTGGCGTTGCGCAGTTCGAGGTGCCAGCCGCGCCAGCCGCCGCCCAGGGCGTACTGGTCCGGCCCGCCGCTCAGATGGGCTTCGATCGGAAAGTCGGAGGCGTTCCGGTCCCCGCAGGCGGCGGGCTCGGCCTCGGCGGCGTACGCCGGGACTCCATAGAGGGCCGGGGCGAACGCGAGCGCGGCCGCCGGAAGGACAGCTCGTAGGGACAGTGCGGTGGGCAAGCGCATGAGTGACCTCTGCTGTGCTGCGGTTTTCCCCGAGCACTCCGCTACATTCCGCGTCCGCACGCCGACACACCGCACCAGGCCCGGATTGCCCCCGACTGGCGGTCAGGATCCCCCTCGATCAGCCCAGTGCGAACAGCGGTGCGAGCACCAGTCGGGCGGCGCCCTCGACGACGGCCCGCTCGCCCCGCTCCACGACGTCCACGGAGACCGGGGGGCGGCTGGCGCGGGCGGAGTCCTCGGCGATCATCGTGGCCACACCGCGCACGTACGGCTCGGGGTCGGCCAGCACCATCCGGCCGCCCAGGAGCACCCGGTCGATGTCGAGGAGCCGTACGAGGTTGGTCGCGCCGATGCCGAGCAGCCGCGCGGCGTCCGTACGGTCGCCACGCGCGGCGGCCGCGAGGCACAGCGCCTCCAGACAGCCGTTGTTGCCGCACTCGCAGGGCGGCCCGTCGAGGTGTATCACCTGGTGCCCGAACTCCCCCGCGTCGGTCCGCGCCCCCCGGTACACATCCCCGCCGAGCACCAGACCGGCGCCCAGGCCGGTGCCCAGGTGGAGGTACGCGGCCGACTCGGCGCTCCCGGCGGTCACCAGCCCGAGCGCCGCGGCGTTGGTGTCCTTGTCGAGGACGACGGGGAGGGCGAGCCGCTCGGCGAGTGCGTCGCGCAGCGGGAAGCCGTCCCACTGGGGGAAGCCGGTGACGCGGTGCAGCACGCCCGAGCCGTGGTCGAGCGGTCCGGGCGCGGCGACGCCGACGCCGAGCAGCCGGCCGCCTGCCGCCAAGCCGCTACCGCCGCCCGCCTCGATGCCGCCGCCCGCCGTTCCGCCCACCGCGCCGCCTGCCGCCGCGTCCGCGAGGAGCGCCCTGACCTCGGCCGTGGCCGCCGCGAGCGCCTCCTCAGCGGGGGCGCCGAAGTCGAAGGGGGCCGAGCGGGCCGCGACCGAGGTGCCCGCGAGGTCGACCAGGACCGCCGTCACCTCGTCGCGGTCGAGCTGGAGCCCGATCGCATGGCGGGCGTCCGGGACCAGCCGGAGCACGGTGGGCGGTTTGCCGCCGGTCGAGGCGCGCTGACCGGCCTCCGTCAGCAGCCCCTCCGCCCTCAGCCGGGCCGTGATCTTGCTGACGGCCTGGGGGGTGAGACCGGTGCGTCCGGCCAGCTCCGGCCGACTGACGCCGTCCTCGCCCGCGTCCCGCAGCAGTCGCAGGACGAGTGCCGCGTTGTGGCTGCGCAGGGCGGTCAGATTGGCTCCGGGCCCGGCCGCTCCGGACATCGTGCTGTTCACCCCTCCATTGTGGCCACCGCTTGCACTTTGGCAACACTGTTGCCAAAGTGGCCTTCATGGATGCCACCGATGACAGCAGCACCACCCGAGTGGGACTGATCGGCTACGGCCTGGCCGGATCCGTCTTCCACGCCCCCTTGATCGCGGCCACCGAGGGGCTGGTCCTCGACACCATCGTCACCTCCAGCCCGGAGCGGCAGCGGCAGGCGCGCGCCGAGTTCCCCGACGTCCGGCTCGTGGACTCCGCCGATGACCTGTGGGCCCGAGCGGATGAGCTGGACCTGATCGTCATCGCCTCCCCCAACCGCACCCATGTCCCGCTCGCCCGCACCGCCCTCGAGGCCGGGCTGCCGACCGTCGTGGACAAGCCGCTGGCCGCGACCGCCGCCGAGGCCGAGGAGCTGGGCGCGCTCGCCGAGGCCCGCGGGCTGCTGCTGACCGTCTTCCAGAACCGCCGCTGGGACAACGACTTCCGCACCCTCCGCAAGCTGCTCGCCGAGGGCGCGCTGGGCGAGGTGCAGCGCTTCGAATCCCGCTTCGAGCGGTGGCGGCCGCAGCTCAAGGGCGGCTGGCGGGAGTCCGGCGACCCGGCCGAGGTCGGCGGACTGCTGTACGACCTGGGCAGCCATCTGGTCGACCAGGCGCTCACCCTCTTCGGCCCGGTCGAGTCCGTCTACGCCGAGGTCGATGTGCGCCGCCCCGGGGCACAGACCGACGACGACACCTTCATCGCCCTCACCCACACCGGCGGGGTCCGCTCCCATCTGTGGATGAGCGCGACCACCGCCCAGCTCGGCCCGCGCTTCCGGGTGCTGGGCAGTGAGTCGGGCTATGTGAAGTACGGCCTCGACCCGCAGGAGGCCGCCCTGCGCGAGGGGCTGCGCCCCGGCGACCCCTCCGTCGCATGGGGCGCCGAACCGGAGGGCGACTGGGGCCGGCTGGGCGCGGGGGAATCCCCGACGACCGGCGGCGGCGTCCCGGTGGAGACCCTCCGGGGCGACTACCCCGCGTACTACGCCGCCGTCGCCGTCGCCCTCCGCGACGGCACCCCGCCGCCGGTCACCGCCGCCGAGGCCGCGGCCACCCTGCATGTGCTGGAGGCGGCCCGGGTGGCGGCCGCGGAGCGCCGTACCGTCCGGATCGAGGTCCCCGCATGAGCGACCACACCGACGCGATATCCCTCGTGGCGGAGCTGGAGGAGCAGGAGCGCCGGCTGCGGCTGCCCCGCTTCGACAACGACGACGCCTGGCGGCTCGGCTGCCTCATCGCCGACCTGGCCCAGGAGCGCGGCGCCGCCGTGACGATCGGCATCCAGCGGGCCGGGCAGCGCCTCTTCCACCGCGCCCTGCCGGGTACCTCCCCGGACAACGACGCCTGGCTGGAGCGCAAGTGCCGGGTCGTCGAGCGCTACGCGGCGAGCTCTTTCCTGGTCGGCACCCGTTTCCGCGCCAAGGGCAGCAGCTTCGAGGAGTCCTCACGCCTCGACCCCGACCGGTACGCGGCGCACGGGGGCGCCTTCCCCATCCATGTGACGGGCACGGGCGTCATCGGCGCGGTCGCGGTCTCGGGGCTGCCGCAGGCCGAGGACCACGCGCTGGTGGTGGAGGCGCTGGAGCGCTATCTGTCGACGGTCCGGGCCTGAGCTGACCCCGGCCTGGGCCGGGGGGGGGGGGGGGGCCCCCCCGGGGCGCCCCCCCCCCCCCCAACGCGGGGGCCCCCCGGAGCCGGGGGGGGCC
>NZ_JBHYVB010000118.1:4332-36456 GCF_042750115.1 Streptomyces sp. NPDC059455 | reverse complement strand
GCCCGTGGTCCCCCGCGGGCCCGGGCCCCCCAACCAAAGCGTGGCGCGGCGTGCGGGCGGCGAGCCCCGCCCGCTCCGCCACATGGCCGAGGAAGACGGCCGGCAGCCCCTCGGCGCGGGCGCGGGCCTCCAGGCGCGGCCGGAGCGGCCCGTCCCCGGCGACCACGAGCGCCGCGGAGACGCCGCGCCGCCGCAGCTCGGCGAGCGCGTCGAGCGCCCGGCCCGGCCGCTTCTCGGGCGACAGCCGCGAACACATGGCGATGAGCACGGCCGCCTCACCACGGTGGTGGTCCCGCAGCGCCGCGTCGTGGTGGGAGGGGTGGAAGTGGCCGAGATCGACGCCCAGCGGGGCGCGTACGACATTCCGCGCGCCGATCCGTACGAACTCGCGCGCCGCCCATTCGGTGGTGCAGACGATCCGCGAGTACGCCCGCGCGGTACGGAGGTTGAGCCGGTCCGCGGCCCCCTCGGCGAACGCCTCCGGCACCCCCCAGGTGCGCAGCACGGCGTCCGCGCTCTCATGGGAGACCATCACGGCCGGTACGCGGGCGCGCCGCGCCCACTCCCCCGTCCAGCGGAGGGAGGTTCGGTCCGACACCTCGAGCCGGTCCGGTGCGAGGCCGTCGAGCAGCCGGGTCAGCCGCCGCCGGTCGGTCAGGACGCGGTAGCCGCCGGTGCCGGGGATGGTCGGACCGGGCAGCGTGATCACCCGCCCCTGCCGGGTGTGCTCGTCCGAGACCCGCTCGCCCGGCACCACCAGCACGGCCTCGTGCCCGGCCGCCTGGTATCCGGCCCCGAGCTCGCGCAGCGCGGTGCGGAGGCCGCCGGAGGCGGGGGTGACGAAGTTGGCCAGCCGGACGATGCGCAGCCCCTTGCCGTCGCTCATGCTCTGCTCTCCGCCCACGGCGCTCATGCTGTGACCCCTTCGTTCGCTTCTCCGCCCGCGCCGCGCAGAGGCGCGGGCATCGCCATCCACCGCGGCCCGGCGGCCGCGCGTGCGGCGCTCATGCCGCGACCGCCGTGCGGGCCGACAGGACCTCGGTGTAGTGGTCGATGAGCTGGTCGCCGATCGCCGCCCAGGTGCGGCCCTCGACCGCCTCCCGGCCCGCGTGGCCCAGCGCCGCGCGCAGCTTCGCGTCGGCCGCGAGCAGCGAGACGGCGTCGGTCACCTCGGTCGCGTCCCCGGGCGGCACCAGCAGTCCGGTGCGCCCGTGGTCGATGAGGTCGAGCGGGCCGCCCGCCGCGGGCGCGATCACCGGGACGCCGCTGGCCTGGGCCTCCTGCACGGTCTGGCAGAAGGTCTCCTGGGGCCCGGTGTGGGCGAAGACGTCCAGCGAGGCGAAGACGCGGGCCAGGTCGTTGCCGGTGCGGCGGCCGAGGAAGCGGGCCCTCGGCATGGCCGCCCGCAGCGCGGGCTCGCTCGGCCCGTCCCCGACCACGACCACCTGGATGCCGGGGAGCTCGCTCAGCGGCGCGAGCAGCTCGACGTTCTTCTCCGGGGCGAGGCGGCCGATGTATCCGACGATCAGCTCACCGCCGGGGGCGAACGAGCGGCGCAGCTCCGGGTCGCGGCGCGAGGGGTGGAAGCGCTCGGTGTCGACCCCGCGCGGCCACAGCCGGATCCGCGGCACGCCGTGCTCGTCCAGGTCGCGAGCGGCGGCGGTGGAGGGGGCGAGGGTGCGGTCGGCGGCGGTGTGCACGGCGCGGATGCGCCGCCAGGCCGCGTTCTCGCCCGCGCCGAGGTAGGTGCGGGCGTAGGAGCCCAGGTCGGTCTGGTAGACGGCCACGGCGGGTATCCGCAGCCGGAGCGCGGCCGTCATCCCACGCGCGCCCAGGACGAAGGGGCTGGCGAGGTGGACGACATCGCTGCCGTGGGAGGTGATCGCGGCCGCGAGCTTCCGGCTGGGCAGCGCGACCCGCACCTGCGGATAGCCGGGCAGGGGCAGGGACGGGATACGGACGACGGGGTACGGATGCGACCGGTCCATCTCCCCTTGGCTCTCGGGCGGACCGCCGGCCGTGCCGGGCGGTGAGCCTCCGGGGGGACCCGCCGGTGCGATGACCAAGGGGTGATGACCACGGCGGTGGAGATGGTCCGCGGTCTGCAGCGTGCAGTGAGCGACGCCGTTGATGTCGGGTGGGAAGGATTCAGTCACGATGGCGACACGCATACCGGTGTTGTCGGCGTACGAAGGGTGGCCCCGGCATCGTGAACGTTTCGCGCCGTAGAACGTCCCATGAGCGTTGGCCCTCGCACCCCGAAGGGCCCGCTCGGGGCCCTGGAGGGATCACCGCAAACCCGTATGAACCCGCTGGAATCGGCGGCCGGTCACCCGGCGTGAATGTGTCGCTGCGAACGCCCTGCTCGGGGCGGAGCGGGGATACGGAGGGTGATGAGCCTCTCACCCATGCCCATAGAGACGTGCCCGACGTCTTGAGGGTTGCCTGCGCCCGACACATGGGAGGCGCCCGCGTCCGACACCTTGGGAGGCGCCTGCCGCCGGGTCCTGGGGCGCCCGCCCCCGGGGCCGTACGTCGGGGGCGGCCGGGGAGGGGTCAGAAGCCCGGGGTCTCGGGTCCGATGCGGCTGCGGACCGCCGTCTGGACCTCGGCCTCCTCCGCCGGGTCGGCGGCCAGCCGGCGGAGCTGTTCTACGACGCGGGCGTCGGCGGTGGCGGCGTGGCGGGCGGCGACTTCGCGGGTGCTCTCCTCGCAGTCCCAGAGGCATTCGACCGCGAAGCCCGCCGCGAAGGACGGATCGGTGGCAGCCAGCGCGCGGGCGGCGCGGCCGCGGAGGTGGGAGGAGGCCGTCTCCCGGTAGATATGGCGCAGGACGGGCGCGGCGCAGGAGATCGTCAGGCGCCCGGCGCCGTCGACGAGCGTCCACAGGGTCTGGGCGTCCGGGCCCTCGGCCCGCACCGTGCGGCGGAGGGCGGCGAGCACGAGCGGGGTGTCGTACTGACCACCGCGGCAGGACAGCATCGCGGCCGCCGCGTCCCCGAGCGCGTCGGGGCGGTGGGCCCAGACCCGGGCCCGGTCGAGGGCGGCGATACTGCGCATGCGTTCGAAGGCGGAGAGGGCCGCCTGGGAGACCAGCTGTGAGGCGTCCGGCTCGGTCACGGCGGCCTCGACCAGGTCGAGCACCTCGGGGTCGCCGATCTCCGCGAGGTGTCGCAGCGCCGCGGCGCGGGCGGCGTCGGGGGCCGACGCGGCGGCGGCGAGGAGCTCGGGCCGGTCCTCGGGACCGGCGACGGCGGCCAGACAGCGGGCGGCCGCGTCGGGGCGGGCGTCCGGCTTCAGATCGTGCTCCCGCTGGGCCCACAGCAGGATGTCGTGCACGCTCCAGCCGGGGCGCGGCCCCGAGGGCCGCAGCTGGCGCTGCCATCGGTCGAAGGCGCCGCGCTCGGCCGCCGCGCGGACTCGCGGACCGTGGTCCGGATCGTCGGCCCACAGCCGCCAGGGCCGGGGTTCGTAGGCGCCGCGCACCACGGCGGCCAGTTCGGCGTCGCCGTCGGGGGTCCGGGGGAAGTGGGCGAGGATCGCGGGGGCGAGGCCACGCAGCCCGGTGTCGTCGTCGCGCAGGGCCAGCTCGTCGAGGGCCCATTCCCAGTTGCTGCCGGCCGCGGCGTAGCGGCGCAGCAGCCGCAGGGCGTCGGACCTGCCGTAGGCGGCGAGGTGACCGAGGACGGAGAGGGCGAGCCCGGTGCGCTCCTCGTCGTCGTTGACGAGGTCGTCGGGGTGGAACAGATGCTGTTCGATCTCGTCGAGCCCGGCGTCGAGGTCCAGACAGAGCCTGGCGTAATAGAGCGAGCGGTTCTCGACCTGCCAGTCACGGCGGGGGTCGCGCAGCACACAGTGGTGCAGTGCCGCGAGCGCCTCGGCCCGCGGCGCGGCGAGGGCGTGCAGGGTCCCGTCGCCGCGGCCTCGCTGCAGGAGGCCGAGCAGGGTGCCGCTGGGCGCTATGTCTGGATCGAACATGAGGTCAGCATCCGGTGCGGGAGGTTCGCTGGCAACGGGATTTCCGTCGATCGGCATTCTTGCCGATGTCCTGCCGCCGTATGCCTGATGAACGGTGCGAGACTGAGGGACTCCCGAGCGCCGCAGCCTACCCGGAATCGCGCCCTCCGCCGATTCCCGCCCGACATGTCCCCGGAAGGCCATCGGCATATGCCGCAAGCACCACCGGATCGGGTATTGCCAAACCGCTTACGGGATGTCGCCAGCCTGTGCAAGAGTCGTTACCGGTCCCTCCCTCAAGACCCGGCCGCGCCGCGCCCGTATCGGAGAACGTCATGCCGTCCCCCCGCTCCGCGGACCATCCCGCCGTATCGCCTCCCCAGCGTGACACGGTGGACGCCCTCATCTCGCAGACCCAGCGGCTCCGCGGCGGGCTCGACGCCGTCCGCCGCGACACCGTCGCGGATCTGGGCGGCACGGATGACGCGCAGGTGCGCTGGCAGCGCGCGCTGTGCGAGCTCGCCGTCCACCAGCTGGACGATCTGGACCGGCATCTGGGCGAGCTGCGCGAGGGACTGCCCGCCGATGCCGCCGAGACGGCCGAGTCCGCCGAGACGGCCGATCCCGTCGAGACGGGCGATCCCGCCAAGACTGGCGATCCCGCCGAGCCGGAGGCCGACGCGGCGGCCGGGGCCCCGGCCCGGAGCGAGGCCGCCGGTCATGCCCCCACCGGCCGCGGTTCGCTGCTGAGCCGGGTCGGCAGCGCCGAGTGGAATCTCCTCACCGACGAGGTGACCTGGTCCGACGAGCTCTGCCGGATCTTCGGCCGCGACCCCGGGGACGGCGGGCTCACCCTCGACGAGCTGCCCTCCTGGGTCTTCTCCGAGGACCAGCCGATCCTGACCGGGATGGTCACGGACTGCCTGGTGGACGGAAAGCCCATCGACGGCGAGTTCCGCGTCGTGCGCGAGGACGAGGTGGTACGCACCATCCATATGGCGGGCGAGCCGGTGCTGGACACCGACGGCAGCACCGCCTCCATGTGGGCCGTGCTCCGGGATGTGAGCGAGCTGCGCCGCAGCGAGCGGGCGGTGCGCGAGAGCCGGGACACACTGCGCCACCAGCGGCGGATCGCCCGGACCGAGCGCCGGCTGGCGGTGGAGGTGCAGGAGGCCGTGCTGCCGCCGTGGCGCGGCTCCCTCCGGCTCCCGGCCCGTGACGGCTTCCCGGGCGCCGGTCCATCGGCCGACGACGCCGCCCTCGACCTCGCCGCCCACTACCTGCCCTCCGAGTCCAGCGCCCAGATCGGCGGCGACTGGTACGACGCGCTCGAACTCCCCGATGGCCACACCCTGCTGAGCGTCGGCGGCCTCACCGGCCACGGTGTGACCGCCACCTGCGGCATGGCCATGCTGCTGGGCGCCGTGCGCGGCATGGCGGTGGCCGGGATCGAGCCCGGCGCGCTGATGGGGCGGCTCAACCAGCTGCTCACCGTCTCCTCCCAGCCCGCGCTGGTCGGCGCCGTCTGCGCGCAGTACGACCCGCGCACCCGCACCCTGGCGTGGGCCCAGGCCGGACACCCCGCCCCGCTGCTGTTCCGCGACGGGACGGGGCGCCCGCTGCGCGCTCCCGACGGCGTGCTGCTCGGCGCCACGGCGGGCGCCGCGTACACCCAGTGCGAGGAGCGGCTGGAGCCGGGCGATCTGCTGGTGCTGCACACCGGACGGCTCGCCCGGGACACCGAGGGCGCCACCGAGCGGCTGCTCGCGCTCGCGCCACGGCTGACCGCCGCCCATGGCGCACAGGAGTGCGTACGGACGGTGGCCGAGGCGTTCGGCGACGAGCCGCGCGAGCACGACGCGTGTGTGCTGATCGCCAGGGTCACCGACGCCCGCGCGTGAAGCGGCGCCCCGCGTCGGCGTGGCGCGGTGAACGGGCCCTCGTAAGGCGTTGACCCCGCGTAAGGCGTCGGCCCTTCGTACGGCGTTGACCCCGCGTGCTGCCCTTCGTACGGCTTCTCGTCGTGCCCTTCGTACGGCGTGGCCCGGTCGCTAGAAGGCCGCGCTCTTGGCGATGGAGCCGGCCCCTTTCAGCCCCGTGCCGCCCTTCCCCGCGCCTCCCTTCGGCATCATCTGCTGGATCTCCTCGCGCAGCTCCCGGATCGCCGGTGATGTGCCGTACCGCCCGGTGAGCCGGTACATCTCGCGCAGCCGGTCCCAGGTGCGGTGCGAGGAGTTCTGCTCGATCGTCAGCAGCGCCATCCGGGCATAGCGGTCGGCCTGCTCGGGATCGTCGCCGAGGAAACAGGCCGAGGCGATGGAGATGTGGTCGAAGATCTGGGACCGCTGGCGCCCGCCCTCCCGCATCCGCAGCGCCTTCTTGGCGTGGCTCTGGGCGATCCCCGCCGCCCCCGGCTCGTGCTCCGCCAGGGTGCGGTAGACCAGCCCCTGCATGCCGTGCAGATCGGCCTCGTTGAACAGCTGCATCCAGCTCGGCGCCGGTCCGTCGTCCCGGTCCGAGACGAACAGCTCCTCCGCCTCGCCCAGGGCGCGCCGCACCGCCTGGCCCTGGCCCTTGGACGCCTGCGCCCATGCCTCGATGGTGCAGAACATGGACCGGGTGCGCGGCAGCGCCGCCTCGCCCGCACCGGACTTGGCCAGCCTCATCAGCTCCAGGGCGTCGTCCGGGCGGCCGAGGTGCACCATCTGCCGGGCGGCCCGGGAGAGCGCCTCGCCCGCCCGGGGCCGGTCGCCGCCCTCGCGGGCCGCGTGGGCGGCGATGACGAAGTACTTCTGGGCGGTCGGCTCCAGGCCGACGTCATGGGACATCCAGCCGGCGAGGACGGCCAGATTGGCCGCCACCCCCCACAGTCTGCGCTGCAGGTGCTCGGGGTGGCGATAGGCGAGCATGCCGCCCACCTCGTTGAGCTGGCCCACCACGGCCTTGCGCTGGAGCCCGCCACCGCGGGCCGCGTCCCAGGCGCGGAAGACCTCGACCGAGGTCTCCAGGGCGTCGATCTCCTGGGAGCCCACGGGGGCGGCCTCGTAGCGGTCGAAGCCCACGGGCTCGACGGAGAGGGGATTGTCGGTGGCGAGGGTGGGGTCGGAGAGCAGAAAGTCGCTCATGGCACCGGTGATGGCGGATCCCGCGGCGAGCGCGGCACCCGCACCCACCAAGCCGCGTCGGTTGAACATAAGGTCCATTCCCGTGAATTCGGTGAGGACCGCGGCCGTGGACTCGGGCGGCCAGAGCAGCCCGTCGCCGGACTGCCCCTTTCCCGCGCGCCCCCCTCGTCCGAACCCGAGATCCTCGATGGTCACGACTCGACCGAGGCGCTCGGTGAACAGGGCCGCCAGCACCTTGGGCACGGGATCGCGCGGCGTCTCGCCGGTGTCGATCCAACGCCGCACCCGCGAGGTGTCGGTCGCCAGCTGCGGATGGCCCATGGCCGCCGCCTTCCGGTTCACGAGCCTCGCGAGCTCCCCCTTGGACCAGCCGGCGAGGCCGAACAGGTCCGCAAGACGGGTGTTGGGTTCCCTCGTCACGTCAAGCCCCCAGGTTCCTCGGCTGACTTGACAGTAACGGTCCCGTCACGAGCCGTGCGACTATTCGCCAGGGTTCGCCAGGGTCCGCCAGATGGTGTGCCACCCGCACAGGGGTGTGATGTAGGAGCGCGTTACCCGGCCCGGCGGCGGCTCGAGTTCGACCGAACCGCATTCCCCAGGGTGCGGCCCCGCCCCGGGGCCGGGTGCGTACGCAATTCGTCGGCACGCGAAGGGATCTGTCTCGCCCATGTACGCAGCATCGTCCTCCGTGTCCGCCCCGCCCCGGCCGTACCGGCGGCAGCTGCCCGGCAATGGGCCGTACCTCGATCCCGCCCCCGGCGGCCGGGCCCGGCGGACCGCCGCCCTCGGCCCCGTGCCGCCGCGCGGGAGACTCGACTTGTCCGGTCCACAGGGTGCGCAGCTGCGCACCGCGATCACCTCGGTCCACCGCATCTGTCCGGAGTTCAACCCGGTGCAGGTGCTGCGGCGCAGCGGCCGGTCCGTGCTCCTGATCGGGGCGACCGGGCGCAGCACCGCGGTGGCCAAGTGCCTGCTGGACCACTCCCCCGCGTGGGCCGAGCGGTTCCGCCGGGAAATAGCGATGTACCGGGCGTTCGTCCGCCAGCGCCCGCCGGTGCGGGTGCCCCGGCTGATCGCCGCGGACCCGGACAACTGCGCGCTGGTCATCGAGCGGATGCCCGGGCGGATCGCGGCCGCGCAGCGCCATCCCACCGAGCCCCCGCCGCGTGCCGATCTGGGGGCGGTGCTGGGTGCGATCCGCCGGGTCAACCAGTGGCGGCCGCCCGCCGATCTGTTCGACGCCCCCATCGACTACGCGGCCCGGCTGGCCCGCTATCACGAGCTCGGGCTGCTGACCGACCGGGACATGGGCGATCTGCAGAAGCTGCTGCGCGGCGTCTCGCACGCCTGCGGGCGGCAGACCCCGGTGCAGTTCTGCCATGGCGACGCCCTGTTGAACAACGTCCTGCTGTCCCCCGCGGGCCCGGTGCTCCTCGACTGGGACCACGCGGGCTGGTATCTGCCCGGCTATGACCTGGCCACGCTGTGGACGGTGCTGGGCGACGCCCCCGTCACCCGGCGCCAGATCAGCCAGTTGGCGCAGGCCGCCGGTCCGGCCGCGCGGGACTCCTTCCTGGTGAATCTGATGCTGGTGCTGACGCGGGAGATCCGGCAGTACGAGACCGCGGTGCAGCGCACCATGCACGACCCCGCTCCCGTGGTGCCGGGCGCGGTGCCGGCCGGTGAGGAGCAGCGGCTGCTGCTGCGCCGGCTGCACGACGACTGCGCGCTGGCCCGGCGCGCGGTGCGGGCGGCGGTCGGCACCCGCTGAGCGGAGGCGGGGTGGCGGTCGCCTGGCGCGGGCGCCCGGGGGGGCCGGGGGGGGCCCGCCGGCGGGGGGGGGGGGGGGGGGGGGGGGGGGGGGGGGGGCGCCGCGCCGGGGGGCCGCCCCCCCCCCCCCCCCGCCGCAGGCGGGTGGACATGCGAACGTCCGTCCGGGTGACGGCGATTGACGCCACGCCTGGCAGCGCATATCTCTAAGTGGCTCGGCTCGGACCGGCCCGCTTGAGGAGGCTGCTATGCCAGAATCCGCACAGGACAGCGCCCACGACGCGCACAGAACCCCGTCCGGCCCCACCCGGAGAACCACACTGCGGACCGCGGGAGCCGCGGCGTCCGCCGCCCTTCTGCTCCCGCTGGTCTCCGCCACCCCCGCCGCCCATGCCGACCAGCGGCGGGCCGACGGACCTGGTACCGACGGCGCCCTGCAGCGCGCCTTCGCGACCGCTGCCGCCGAGTACGGCGTTCCGCTGGGCGTGCTCCTGGGCGTGTCGTATCTGCAGTCGCGCTGGGACGGCCACGGTGGCGCGCCCAGCGTCACCGGCGGCTACGGCCCCATGCACCTCACCGACGCCCACACCGCCCTGCTCACCGCCGCGCACCACAGCCAGGGCACCGAGGACGCGCGCGGCGATCTGGCCCGTCCGCTGAGGGTCCCCAAGGCCACCGTTCCCCAGCCCCGGCAGTTGCCCGCCCGGCTGCGCACCCTCAGCCGCGCCGCGGACCTCACCGGGCTGTCCGCGGAGGCGCTGCGCGGCGACGAGAGCGCCAATGTGCGCGGTGGCGCGGCGCTGCTGGCCGCCACGCAGAAGCGGCTCGGGCTGCCGTCGAGCGAGGACCCCGCCGACTGGTACGCGGCGGTGGCGGCCTACTCCGGCGCCGATGACGCCGCCGCCGCGGCCTTCTTCGCCGACGAGGTGTACGGGGTGATCCGCGGCGGTGCCGCGCGGACGACCGCCGACGGTGAGCGGGTTTCCCTCGACGCGGCGCCCGGTGTCGCCCCGGACACCCGGCAGCTGCGGACGCTCGGTCTGCCGTCCCGGGCGCGGGATCCGCGGGTCGAGGCCCCCATGGACGTGTCCTGCGAGTGGATCCCGGCGCCCTACGAGGAGTTCGGGGACAACGACTACGGCAACCACGACCTGGGCGACCGCCCCTCCTCGCAGTCCATCGACTACATCGTCATCCATGACACCGAGGGCTCCTGGGACACCACCATCAAGCTGGTCCAGGACCCCACCTATGTGTCCTGGCAGTACACCCTGCGCTCCTCCGACGGGCATATCGCCCAGCATGTGCCGCTCAAGGACGTCGCCTGGCACGCGGGCAACTGGTACGTCAACGCCAAGTCCGTCGGCCTTGAGCACGAGGGGTTCCTGACCGCCCCGGACGCCTGGTACACGGAGGCGATGTACCGCTCCTCGGCGCGGCTGGTGCGCTATCTCGCCAAGCGGTTCGACATCCCGCTGGACCGCCAGCACATCCTGGGCCATGACAATGTGCCGGGCACCACCGCCTCCACCATCAAGGGCATGCACACCGACCCCGGCCCCTACTGGGACTGGGCGCACTACTTCACCCTGCTCGGCGCCCCCTTCCGGCGCACCGCGGGCTCCTCCGGCGGCCTGGTCACCATCCGCCCCGACTACGACACCAACCGTCCCGTGTACACCGACTGCGAGACGGCGGGCCAGGCGTGCGCCCCGCACGGCTCGTCCGCGGTGCGGCTGCACACCGCGCCGAGCGCGGACGCCCCGCTGGTCAAGGACATCGGACTGCGCCCGGACGGCTCGGACTCGACGACCGGGGTCAATGACACCGGCGCCCGCGCCACCACCGGGCAGCAGTTCGCGGTCGCGGGGCACGAGGGCGACTGGACGGCGATCTGGTACCTCGGCCAGCGGGCCTGGTTCCAGAATCCCAAGCGGCGGCCGACGGCGGTGAGCGCCAAGGGGCTCGTGGTGACGCCCAAGGCCGGGGCCGCGGAGGTTCCGGTGTACGGCCGCGCCTATCCGGAGAAGGAGGCGTATCCGGAGGGTGTGCCGGTGCAGGCGGTCTCGCCGCTGCCGTACAAGCTGCTCGCCGGGCAGTCCTATCCGCTGGGGCTCAGGGTGCGGGGCGAGTATCTGTGGGCGACCACCTTCGATCCGGCCGGTCACAAGGTGGTGCGCGGCCAGGACGTGTACTACCAGATCCAGTTCGGGCACCGGGTGGCGTTCGTCCGGGCCGCCGATGTGACGGTCCGGCGCTCGGGGAAGTGAGCCTGACGGGCCGTCAGTCCGTCGTATGACGGACGGCCGGGGGGGGGGGGGGGGCGCGGGGGGGGGGGCCGCCCCCCCCCCCCGCCCCCCCCCCCGCGGCCCCCGAAGAAACAGCGGCGCGGGGGGCGGCGTTGGGCGGGGGGGGGGGGGGGGGCGGGGGCGCGGGCGGCCCCGCCCGCCGGTTCTGGGGGGCCGGGGGGGGGGCGGTGCGCCCGGGGCGGGGCCACCCCGGCCCCCCGGGAAGCGCCCCTCAGCGCTGCTGGAACATCTCCGCGGGCAGCGGCTTGAGCAGCCGGTACAGATCGTCGGTGATCGGCCGGTCCCAGCTGGCGATGGTGACGAGCACACCGTCGCTGCGGTCGAACTGGGCGCAGGAGATCCGGCCCTCGGAGAGCTTGATCCGGCGGACGATGAGCAGATTGTCCTCGTGCATGACCGGGCTGTCCTCGGTGTCCACCACCTGAACCGGCTCGTCGTTCCCCAGCGCCGCCAGCAGCTGGGTCACCTCGAACGGCGGCTGACCCTCGGCCACCTCCCGGGCCGGGGAGCCCTCGGGCAGATTGCCGATGATCATCGCCGGGCCGCGGCCGCCGAACAGGTCGTAGCGCAGGAAGACGCCCTGGCAGGTGCCGTCCGGAGCGGGCAGCAGCCCCGCCCCGAGATCGCCGGGCCAGTCTCCCGGGTCCATGGCGAGGACGTCGAAGTCCGGCCCGGTGGGCGTGGCGGCGCTGCGGCGGCGGAGGAAGGACATGCGGACATGGTACGTGGCCGCACGCCGGTTACCGTGCCGGGGAGCGGCCGGGCCGCACCCCTTATCCGGGGTCGGGCGCCGGGCGCTGGGGAAGGCCGACCGTGGGGGTGATCAGCCGCTTCGCCAGCCCGGCCCGGTCGGTGCCGACCTTACGGTAGACGTCGGACAGCAGCCGGGCGACCTCGCGCTCCTCGAGACCCGTGGCCTCACCGATCCGGTCGTCCGACCAGCCCTCGGCGGCCCGCTCGGCGACGGCCTGCTCCTGCGAGGTCAGCGGGCTGGTGTGATCGACACGCAGTTGCATGGGGCGGAGCCCGGCCGCGGACAGCTCGTCGCGGGCCCGGGCCGCGAGCGCGTCGGCACCGCAGCGCACCGCTCCCTCCAGACCGCGGTAGAGCCGGTCGCCGGCCTCCTGGGGCAGGCCGATGCGGCGCAGCGCGGCGCCGTGGTCGACCAGCGCGACTGCCAGATCGTACGCGGCCGGTGACCGCATCAGATGGCTGACGGCCTCGGCCAGCAGCTTGATCCGGTCCGGCCCCTGGGTGACGGTGGCGGCGGCGTGCAGCGCCTTGCCGATGGCGGAGTGGGTGCCGAACTGACGGGCGCGGCGCACCGCGTCGTCGGCGACCTCGGCGGCCTGCCGGGGATCGGTCAGCGCGAGGGCCTGGGCGAGGTGGAGCTGCCAGGGGCACCAGGCGGGGTTGCGCATACCGCGCCCGTCCATGCGGCGGCCGACCTCGGTGAGCTGGCTCCGGGCCTCGCGATGGAGACTGGCGGCCAGGAGCAGCTCGCCGCGGACCGCCGGGACATCGGGGCAGAGTGTGGCCTGCGGCAGGGTCTCGCCGCGGTGCCGGGCCGCGAACTCCTGCGCCTCCTGGACCCGGCCCCGGCAGATCAGCGTTCCGATGAGGGTGCCGACCGCGGTCCAGTGGGCGGGTGTCGAGGAGCCCACCAGATCGGCGATCCGCATCCCCTCACGGGCCAGCTCCTCCGCCTCGCCGAGGGCGCCGCGGCGCAGCCGGGCATAGCCGAGGAGGGTGAAGCCGAAGGCCAGGTGGGAGCCGCGCCAGCCCTTGCGCTCACATTCGGCGATGCCCTTGTTGAACAGCTCCTCGGCGCGTCCGGGCTGGTCGCAGTGGAGGAAGACCAGGGCGACCAGGATGGGCACCTCGAAGCCCCAGTCGTCATCGGTCCAGCTGAGGCCGTCGCCGAGGGCCTCTTCCGCGTAGTGCAGGGCGGTGGCGACCGGCTCTCCGCGCGTCATCGCGTCCCAGGCGCGCAGCCCCATCAGATAGCGCTCGGCCATGCCGCGGCCGGTGAGGTGGTCCGCGAGCCGGGCGAGCCGCCGGGAGCGGGCGGGCGACTCCTTCTCGTCGGCGCGGAACATGTTCCACATCAGCTGCTCGGTCTGCATCCGCAGCCGGGTGCGGGCGCTGGTGGCCCGCCCGACCTCGTCGGCGAAGACCTGGGCGGCCTCCTCCATCCGGCCGCTGTGGCCGTACGCCTGGGCGAGCCGGTAGCTGATCGCCTCGCGCAGCTCGGGGCCGAGCGCGGGCTCCTCCAGCGCGGCGCGCAGATGGTTGACGGTGACGTCGGGCTCGGTGAGCTGGGCGGCGCAGCCGAGCTCGTACAGCACGGCGGCGCGCTCCTCCAGGGCGGGTGGTTCGCGCAGGGCACGGGCCAGACAGCGGCGCCCGGCGTCGGGGGCTCCGGCGCGCAGATACTCCCGGGCGGCCGCCCGCAGATGGCGCACCACCCACGGGTCGCCCTCGGGGTGCATCTCCAGCAGATGCCGGCCGGCGGCCGCGGAGCCGAGGCCCGCGCCGAGCACCACGGTGGCGGCCTGACCGTGCATGGCCACCCGCAGGGCACCGGGGATGGCCTGGTAGACAGCGGTGGCGATGAGCGGGTGGAGGTACTCCAGGGGCCGGGTGCCGTTCCCGGGGCGCGGCGGGGCCAGGATCCGCGCGTCGACGAGCCGGGTCACCATGTCGGTGGCCTCGGTCTCGCTGAGCCCGGCGACATTGGCGGTCAGCGCCGGGGTGGCCTCGATGCCGAGCACGGCGACGGCCCAGGCGAGGCGGACGGCGGCGGTGCCGAGGCGGGTCAGCCGGTCGTTGAGCCCGCTGTCCTTGGCCGAGGAGACCAGCTCGCGCAGCGCGGGCAGGTTCTCCGACTGCGGTTTCAGCCGACGGTCGCGGATCTTGGCGGTGAGCTCGGTGACCTCCCAGGGGTTGCCGCCGGTCATCGCCCAGCACTCGCGGCAGAACGCCTCGTCGGCGTGGTCCCCGAGGACCTCACGGACGATCCTGCCGACTCCGCCCGGGGTGAGCGGCGACAGCACATGGGGCCGTGATCCCTGGCGCTCGACCAGGGTCCTTATCGCGGCGACGTCGGCGGTCAGATCCTCCGGACGGTAGCCGACGGCGAGCAGCAGGGGCAGGTCGGCGGTGCGCGGGGCGAACCGGGTCAGCCAGTCCAGCGATTCGGGGTCGGCCCAGTGGACATCGTCGAGGATCATGACGACCGGGGCGTGCTCCACGGCGAAGCGGGTCACCAGCCAGTCGAGGCCGTCACGGACGCCCTGCGGATCGGGTGCGCCGCCGTGGCCCGAGACCACCAGGCCGACCGCGGGCGCGACGATCTCGTACCAGCCGCCGAGGATCCTGCGGTGCTCGTCCTCGCCGGTCTCCGCGAGCACCGGCTGGAAGAGCTGGCGCACCACATGGAAGGCCGCGCCCTGTTCGTGCTCGCCGCCGCGGGCCCGGAGCACAGTGCAGCCGCGGGCGGCGGCCCTACGGCGCGCCTCGCCGAGCAGCGCGGTCTTGCCGACGCCGCCGGGCCCCTCGAAGGCGATCACTCCGCCGCCGCGGGTCTCGGCCCGGTCGGCGGGATCCGTACCGCACAGTTCGGTCAGCGCGGCGTCCACCGCGCGCAGCTCCCGGTCCCGCTCCAGCAGTGTCCGACGCGTCCGGTCCTGTTGGCTCATGTACTCCGCTTGGCTCATGTACTCCGCCACGTTGCTTCCCCTCCGGCAGGTGACGCCGAGCGTAGCGCGGATGGCACGCTGCGTAGCTCCCCCATGGGGGGATTTCCGCCGGGCATTGCCAGTGGCACACGCCAATTCACCGTCTCCTCTATCGATGCCACGTTCCGCACGCGAGGATGACCGGATTCAACGGGTTGGCCAGATACCGCTTTCGCCTGTGGTATATGCGGGCTCGGGTTGCCCGAACGACGAAGGGGGCGGACACGATCATGCACACGCACGCTGCGCGACCACACGCCCGTCGGACGGCACTGCTGCGCCGGGCGGCCCTGTTCGGCTTTCCGGCCTCCGCGGACCTCAGTCCCGGCACCGAGGCGGCCAGGAGCCACACCATCCAATGGCTCTCGCGGTTCGGCGTCTTCCAGGACCGCGCGTCCGTCGCGGAGTACGACGCGCTCCGCTTCGACGTGCTGGCGGGCCTGTTCTACCCCCGGGCGACCGGCGCCGACCTGAACCTGGGCAGTGACCTCGTGGGCTGGTACTTCGTCTTCGACGATCAGTTCGACGGGGAGCTGGGCAGCCGTCCGCAGGCGGTGGCGCGGCTGGTGGCGGACGTCATTCGGATCACCGACGAGGACCTGGCGCACGGCAGGGCGGGCGACGACGACGGGCCGCTGCTGGAGAGCTTCCGCGACCTGTGGCGCCGCATCAACTCCGCGCGGCCTCAGGTGTGGCGGGACCGCTTCCGCCACCACTGGCTGGAATACCTGCACTCCTACCACCGCGAGGCGCTGGAGCGGACCGGCGCCCTGCCCGGGGCCGGCGGCGCGGAAGCGCCGCGCACGGTGGAGGACGTGCTGGCCCTGCGGCGCCACTCGATAGGCGTACAGCCCTGTCTCGATCTGAACGAGCCGTTCGGCGGCTACACCCTGCCGTCCGCGCTGCACGGCGGCTTCCCGCTGGAACGGATGCGGGAGGCTACGGACGATGTGGTGGTCTTCACCAATGACATCGCCTCCCTGGACAAGGAGCTGGCCGTCGGCGACGTCCACAACAGCGTCATCGTCCAGTGGGAGCGCGCGGGTGGTGAACTGGAGGACGCGGTACGCCATATCGCCGACCTGGCCAATGCCCGGTACGGCTGGTTCGAGGAGACGGCGGCCGAGCTGCCCGCGCTGCTCGCCGAGGCGGGAGCCGACCCGGACACCCACCGGGCCGTGGCGCGCTATGTGGACGGCATGCGGCATGTGATGACGGGCAATCTGGGCTGGTCGCTGCGTACGGCCCGGTACGACGAGCAGGGCACCGAGGCGGTCAGCGGGGGGCGGCAGCGGCCCTGGGCCCAGCTGACCGGCGCTCAGTTGGCGTAGGCCGCTCGATCGCTCAGTTCGCGTAGAGCTGCTCGATCTGCGCGGCGCAGAGCTTGTAGACCGCGTCGCGCCGCAGTTTGAGCGAGGGCGTCAACAGCCCGTCCGCCACGGTGAATTCCTTCGGGAGGATACGGAAGGCCCTGATCGACTCCGCCCTGGACACCGAGAGGTTCGCCGTGGAGATGGCCTGCTGGATCTCCGCGTGCAGCGCCTTGTTCGCCGACGCGTGCTCCCGGCCGACCGGGAGCCGCGCGCCGACCACCTGGTGCCAGCGCCTCAGCATCTCGGCGTCCAGGGTGATCAGCGCCCCGACGAAGGGGCGGTTGTCGCCCACCAGGACGCACTGCGAGATCAGCGGATGCGCCCGCAGCCGCTCCTCCAGCAGCAGCGGGGAGACGCTCTTGCCGCCGCTGGTGATGATGATGTCCTTCTTACGGCCGGTGATCGTCAGATAGCCCTCACCGTCGAGGAATCCGACGTCTCCGGTGTGCAGCCAGCCGTCGCGCAGCGCGGTCCCGGTGGCCTTGGGATCGTCCACATAGCCCGCGAAGACGGTGCCGCCGCGCACCCACACCTCGCCGTCCGGCGCGATGCGCACCGCTGTGCCCGGCATCGGGCGGCCCACGGTGCCGTGCCGGGGGCGGCCGGGCGGCTGCGCGGTGACGGCGGCGGTGGTCTCGGTAAGGCCGTAGCCGTTGTAGACGGTGATCCCGGCGCCGGCGAACATCAGCCCCAGCTCCCGGCTGAACGGTGAGCCGCCGGTGACCGCGTAGCGCACCCGGCCGCCCAGGACGGCTCTCAGCCGCCGGTAGACCATGTGGTCGAAGACGGCGTGGGCGGCTCTGAGCCCGGGGCCCGGCCGCTTCCCCGCGCCCTGTGTCTGCTGCTCGACCGCCGCGGCGTAGCGCACCGCCGTGTCCATGGCCCGCTCGAAGAGGGAGCCCTTGCCCGCGTCCTGGGCGGCGGTCCGGGCGGCTCCGAGGATCCGCTCGAAGATGTAGGGCACCGCGAAGACGCAGGTCGGATGGAAGGACTGGAGGGACGGCAGCAGCGAGGACGGGCTGAGCTCGGGCTCGTGCCCCATGAGGATGCCGCTCCGCACACAGAGCACTTGGACCATCAGTCCGTAGATGTGCGCCAGCGGGAGGAAGGCCAGGATGGCGGGCCGCTGCCCGGGCTCGGCGAAGAGCCCGCTCCAGCCGGCGAACAGGGTGTCGCACTCGGCGGCGAGATTGGCGTGGGTGATCATGCATCCCAGGGGCTGTCCGGTGGTGCCCGAGGTGTAGCAGATGACCGCCGTAGAGCGCGGTTCGACGAGCCAGCGCCGCTCGGTGACCAGTTCGTCGTGGACCCCGGCGCCGCGCCGCCACAGTTCCGTGACGCAGCCCTGGTCCATCTGCCAGATCGAGCGCAGCGCGGGAAGGGTGTCGCAGACGGCGCCGACCGTCATGGCGTCGTCCTCGCCCTCCACCACCACGGCCACGGCCCGCGTCTGGGCCAGGATCCAGCCCACCTGCTCCGCCGAGGAGGTGGGGTAGACGGTCACCACCTGGGCGCCGACGGACCACAGGGCATAGCTGAACAGCGTCCACTCGTAGCGTGTCCGGGCCATCAGGGCCACCCGGTCCCCGAACCGCACTCCCTCGGCCAGCAGGCCCTTCGCCAGCGCCAGGACCTCGTCCCGGAAGGCCGCGGCGGTCACCGGAGTCCACTGGCCGCGGTCGGCGGCGTCGCGCCGGGCGAGCTGGAGCCTGTCCGGTTCGCGGTCCGCCAGTTCGTACACCGAGTCCGCGAGCCCGCCCGCGCGCAGCGGTTCCACCATATGAGGGAGACTGAATTCGCGCACGACACCCCCCTTTTCAGCCGACTTTCCGCCCCGCGCAACGGGGAGGTGGGAGGGAAAACTACCTCCCGGGGCCAGGGCTGCATAGAGCGTGGACGATTCTGTTCCCACCCATGGAGACCCCATGCGACCTGCCAGTGTTACCGTGAGTCACGTTCACGTTTCGGCATGAGGTGTGAGGGTGTCGTGAAGCCGCGATGAACTCATGGGAACCGGACCCGGAGGACCTGCCCCGCGATATGAGGCGCCATCAGGCCGCCCGGCGTTCTGATGCTGGCCGATAACACACTACGGGGCGGGCCATCCGGTCCGGCCGGATCCGCCCGCCCCGATCAGCCTCCCCGGTTCAGGTGAGGTCGAACTCGCCCTCACGCGCGCCGAGGACGAAGGCGCGCCACTCGGCCGGGGTGAAGATCAGCGCCGGGCCCTCGGGGCGGCGGCCGTGGCGCATCGCGATGAATCCCTCGATGAAGGCGATCTCCACATCGCCCACGCCCTGGCTGCTCGACTGCCATTGGGCGCCCGAGAGGTCGAGTTCGGGCTTCTCGCCGCTTCCTGCCAGTGGCTGTTCGGTGGTGGTGGTATCGGCCACGTCAGCTCATCCTCCCGCATCGTCGTCCGCGCCCCACCCTAGCGATCGTGGCCGGTGCCGCACAGGCCACGAAAGGAGGAGTGAGCAGGAGACTCACCCGGCGGGTGACGTGTCCGCGACCACCCACATCGAGAAGAACTGCGAGCCTCCCCCATAGGCGTGGCCGAGTGCCTTACGGGCGCCGTCGACCTGGTGTTCGCCCGCCCGCCCGCGCACCTGGAGCGCGGCCTCGGCGAACCGCAGCATGCCGGACGCCCCGATGGGGTTGGTGGACAGCACCCCGCCCGAGGGATTGACCGGAAGTTCGCCGTCGAGCTCGGTCACCCCCGACTCGGTGAGCTTCCAGCCCTCCCCCTCGTCCGCGAAGCCCAGGTTCTCCAGCCACATGGGTTCGTACCAGCTGAAGGGCACATACATCTCCACCGCGTCGATCTCCCGGCGCGGGTCGGTGATCCCGGCCTGGCGGTAGACATCGGCCGCGCAGTCCCGGCCGGCCCTCGGCGAGACGAAGTCCTTCCCCGCGAAGAGGGTCGGCTCGCTGCGCATGGCGCCGCCGTGCATCCAGGCGGGCGGATACGGGGCGCGGTCCGCGCCGGCGCGGTCGGTGAGCACCATGGCGCAGGCGCCGTCCGAGGAGGGGCAGGTCTCGGAGTAGCGGATGGGGTCCCACAGCATCGGGGACGACCGCACCTGGTCCAGCGTCAGATCGTGCTCGTGGAGATGCGCGTAGGGGTTGCGCAGGGCGTTGCGGCGGTCCTTGTAGGCCACGAGGGCGCCGATGCCGGAGGGCGCGCCGGTGCGCCGCATGTACGCCCGGACGTGTGGGGCGAAGAAGCCGCCCGCCCCGGCCAGCAGCGGCTGCTGGAAGGGGATGGGCAGGGACAGCCCCCACATGGCGTTGGACTCCGACTGCTTCTCGAAGGCGAGGGTGAGGACGGTTCGGTGGACACGGGCGGCGACCAGGCCCGCGGCCACCAGCGCGGTGGAGCCGCCGACCGAGCCCGCGGTGTGCACGCGCAGCATCGGCTTGCCGACCGCGCCGAGCGCGTCGGCGAGGTACAGCTCGGGCATCATCACGCCCTCGAAGAAGTCGGGGGCCTTGCCGATGACGACGGCGTCGATGTCCGACCAGGTCAACTGGGCGTCCTCCAGGGCCCGTACGGCGGCCTCCCGGACCAGCCCGGCGATGGAGACGTCCCGGCGTGCGGCGGTGTGCTTGGTCTGGCCGATCCCGACGACGGCCACCGGCTCCTTCGTCACGAGGCATCCCCTTCCAGGACGGCCACCAGGTTCTGCTGGAGACAAGGGCCCGAGGTGGCGTGGGCGACGGCCCGGTCGGCGGCGCCGCGGTGGATGGCGGCGGCGGCCTCGCCGAGGCGGATCAGCCCGGCGGCCATCATGGGGTTGGCGGCCAGCGCCCCGCCGGACGGATTGACGCGTACGTCCTCCCCCAGCCGCAGCGCACGGCGGAGGATCAGCTCCTGTGAGGTGAACGGCGCATGCAGCTCGGCGAGGTCGACGGGGGCCTCGAAGGCGCCCGCGCGCTCGGCGGCGAGCCGACTGGACGGGGAGCGGGTGAGGTCCCGTACGCCGAGGCCGTGCGCCTCCGTCCGGTGGTCCATGCCACGGATCCAGGCGGGGCGGCGGCAGAGCCGGCGCGCGGTGTCCCCGGCGGCGAGCACGACGGCGGCCGCGCCGTCGCCGACCGGGGGGCAGTCGTGGCGCCGCAGCGGCCGTACCAGATACGGCTCGTCCAGAAGGGCCTCGGGCGGCGGCGAACCGGCCAGCTGGGCATGGGGGTTGTCCTCGGCGGCGGTCCGGCTGCGCGCCGCGACCCCGGCCAGCGCCCGCTCGTCGGCGACGGTGCCCCCTGTGTCTTCGCCGCCCTCCGCTTCCTCCGCGTCGAGCAGCGCCTGGGCCTGGAGGGCGGCGAGGGCGACCGAGTCCGGCCACAGGGGCGCCACGTAGTACGGGTCGAGCTGGCGGGTGAGGACCTCCCGCAGATCGCCGGGCGAGGACTTGCCGTAGGAGTAGACGAGCGCGGTCTCGGCCTCGCCCGTCAGCAGCCGCGTCCATGCCTCGTACAGCGCCCAGGCGCCGTCCATCTCCACATGGGACTCCGAGATGGGCGGCCAGGCGCCGACGCCGTCGAGGGCCATGGTGAAGGAGAAGGCGCGGCCTGCCAGATAGTCGCAGGAGCCGGAGCAGGTGAAGTCGATCTCGCCCGCCCGGAGTCCGACGGCGTCGAGCACCTGGTGGAGGACCGGCATCAACATCTCGACCTCGGAGATCTCCGCGGTGTCGCGCCGGTGGTCGCTCTGGCCGAAGGCGACGATGGCCACCTCTCGCATCTACAACATCTCCTTGTAGGTGTCGTAGTCGGCGTCGGGTTCGCCGGTGGGGCGGTAGTGGTCGGGGTAGCGGCCGTCCTCGCTCCATACGGGCTCCACGCGCAGCCCCATGCGCACCTCGTCGTAGGGGATGCCGCCGATGCGCGCGTGGAGGGCCAGATCGGCGCCGTCCAGGGCGATGTGGGCGTACACGTAGGGCACCTCGATGTCGAGGTTGCGGGCCTTGATGTTGACGATGCAGAAGGTGGTGACCGTGCCGCGCGGGCCGACCTCCACCTGCTCTTCGGTGGCGACGCCGCAGGTGGGGCAGGCGCCCCGGGGCGGGACGTACACCTTGCGGCAGGACGGGCAGCGCTCCCCGTAGGTGGTGCGGCCCGCGAGGGCCTTCAGATAGCGCGACTGGGCGCGGCCGGGCGCGTAGGTGTAGTCGAGGCGGGCGGGGGCCACGATGCCGCTGACGGGGTCGGTGAACGTACCCGTGTGCGGCACGGCTTCGCCGCCCTCGGCGCCGTCGTACGGTTCGAAGCAGGCGATGTCGGTGATGGCGCCCTCGCGCTCCCCGGCCCAGCGGATCCGCACCCGCATCCCGGTGCGCACGGCGTCGGGGCCGGGTGCGTCGAGGGCGTGGAGGAGGGCGGTGTCCGCGCCGTCCAGCCGCACCAGCACCCAGGCGAAGGGGGTGCGCAGGGGCTGGCCGCGGCGCGGCGAGGGGTTCCAGGCCCAGGTGGTGACGGTGCCGGTGGGGGCGACCTCGACGAGGTCGGCCAGCTCGTCTGCGGTGACCGGGTCGTATTCGACGGGCGGCACCAGCACCCGGCCGTCGGTGGTGCGCACGCCCAGCACAGTACGTTCGCGCAGTCCGGTGAGGAAGGCGCTCTGGACCGGGCCGAGGGAGCGGGTGAACGGGAACTCGACGACCAGAGGCGCCTGGAGCACTTCGGGTGAGGGAGCCGGGGTCATGGGGGTGCGTCTCCTTCCGCGCGGCCGCGGGGTGGATGCGGCGGGCCTGAGGTGTGGGGGTCACGCCCGGCGGTAGACCGGCGGCCGTTTCTCCGCGAAGGCTTTCGAGCCCTCCTTGGCGTCGGCGGTGTCGAAGATGGGCCAGCCGCGCTCGAGTTCGGACTTCAGACCGTCGGTCTCGGTCATCTCGGCGGTCTCGTAGACCGACGCCTTGACCGCCTCGACGGCGAGCGGACCGTTGGCGTTGATCAGCTCGGCGAGCTCCAGGGCCTTCTCCAGCGCCGTGCCGTCCGGGACGACATGGCCGATCAGCCCGATCCGCGCCGCCTCCTCGGCCGGGTAGGGGCGCCCGGTGAGCAGCATCTCCAGGGCGTGGGTACGGGGCAGTTGGCGGGCCAGCCGTACGGTGGAGCCGCCGATGGGGAACAGTCCGCGCCGGACCTCGAAGAGCCCGAAGGTGGCGCCGCGGCCCGCGACCCGGATGTCGGTGCCCTGGAGGATCTCGGTGCCGCCCGCGACACAGGGGCCCTCGACGGCGGCGATCACCGGCTTGCGCGGCCGATGGTGGCGGAGCATCGCCTTCCAGTGCAGATCGGGGTCGGCCGCGAGGCGGTCGCGGACATGCTGTCCGTCCATCCGGCCGCCGCTCGCGAGCGCCTTGAGGTCCATTCCCGCGCAGAAGGCCCCACCGGCGCCGGTGAGCACCACGGAGCGCACGGCGTCGTCCTCGTCGGCCTCGGTCCAGCCGTCGTACAGCCCGACCAGCATCGGCAGCGAGAGCGCGTTCCTGGCTTCGGGCCGGTTCAAGGTGAGAACCAGGGTCGCGCCGACGCGCTCGGCGATGAGGTGTTCGGTCCCGCTTGTCACGACGTCCTCCCGTCTCGAGACCTAGAACAGGTTGCAGCAGCCGGGGACCGACTTCAAGAGAAATCTGATGCTCAGTCAGATTTCTTGTTCCGCAGGCCTTCCCACCTCATCCCGGCGCGGCTCTAATGAGCGCCGAGCCGCCGGATCGAGGGGTCAGGAGGAGCCATGGAGTACAACCTTGCCGACCTGTTCGAGTCGATCGTCGACACGGTGCCCGACAGAGAGGCGCTGGTGTACCTCGACCAGCCCGGCACCGGGGCCGAACGACGGCTCAGCTACGCCCAGCTGGACGCGGCCGCCAACCGGCTCGGCCACCATCTGATGGACAGCGGTATCGCCCCGGGCGAGCATGTCGGACTGCATCTGTGCAACGGCGTGGAGTACCTCCAGACCGCGCTGGCCTGTGTGAAGATCCGGGCGGTGCCGGTGAACGTCAACTACCGCTACGTCGAGGACGAGCTGGTCTACCTCTACCGCGACGCGGAGCTGGCCGCGCTGGTCTACGACGCCGAGTTCGGCGAACGGGTGGCCGCCGCGCTGCCCCACGCCGGCACCTTGCGCCATCTGGTGCGGGTCGGCAGCGGGGACGACCCCGGTCCGTCCGTGGCGTTCACCGACGCCGAGGCGTCCGGGTCGCCCGAGCGCGGCTTCCCGGCCCGGTCCGCCGACGACCGCTTCATCATCTACACCGGCGGCACCACCGGGATGCCCAAGGGCGTGGTCTGGCGGCAGGAGGACCTCTTCTTCTCCGGACTGGGCGGCGGCGCCCCGACCGGCCAGCCCGTCGAGCGCCCGGAGGAGCTGGCGGAGCGGGTGGCCGCGGGCGGCGAGGGGCTGGTCTTCTTCCCCACCCCGCCGCTGATGCACGGAACCTCCACCCTTACGGCCTTCATCGCGTTCAACTTCGGTCAGAAGGTGGTGCTGCACCGGAAGTTCGTGCCCGAGGAGGTGCTGAGGACCATCGAGAAGGAGAAGGTCACCGCGGCCTCGCTGGTCGGCGACGCGATGCTGCGGCCCCTGGTGGACGCCCTGACCGGCCCCCTCAAGGGTACCGACCTCTCCTCGCTGCTCAGCGTCAGCAGCTCGGGCGCGATCCTCTCGGAGACCGTACGCGCCCAGTTCGCCGAGCTCTCCCCGCACACCCTGCTGCTGAACAACTTCGGCTCCTCGGAGTCCGGGTTCAACGGCACGGCCACCGACGACTCCGGCCCCGAGAAGGGCTTCCGGCTGCGCGTCAACGCCCGGACGACGGTGGTGGACCCTGCGACCCTCGCCCCGGTCGCGCCCGGTGAGCCCGGCCGGATCGCCCAGCGCGGCCATGTGCCGCTCGGCTACTACAACGACCCGAAGAAGACCGCCGAGACGTTCTTCGAGGCGGACGGGGAGCGCTGGGTGCTGCTCGGCGACATGGCGACCGTCGACGAGAACGGTGTGATCACCGTCCTCGGACGCGGTTCCCAGTGCATCAACACCGGGGGCGAGAAGGTCTATCCGGAGGAGGTCGAACAGGCCCTCAAGGCCCATCCGGATGTGTACGACGCGCTGGTGGCGGGCGTTCCGGACACCCGCTGGGGCCATCGCGTCGCGGCCGTCGTCCAGCCCCGTACGGAGGCGACCGGGCTCACCGCCGACGCGGTCCGCGACCACTGCCGGGAACGGCTCGCGGGCTACAAGATCCCCCGTACGGTCGTCTTCACCGACCGCATCCAGCGCTCCCCCAGCGGCAAGGCGGACTACCGCTGGGCGCGGGCGGTGGCGGAGGGAGCGGACCAGGACGCCTCGCACCCCGGATGAACCGCGGTGCCGACTAAGCGCTCCGCGGGAAGTGGCGAGAGGAGCGGTCGTTCATCCGCGGCTGCGTCGTGGCTGGTCGCGCCCACGCGGCGGAGCCGCACATCGACACAGCCCCGCGCCCCTTCGGGGCGCAACCGAACCGCCCCGGACTTCAGCGAGACCGCCTAGGCTGACCGGGTGCCCCTTCCGCCTGTGACTCCTACGACTCCCGTAACGGTTGCCCTCCCTCCTGTACCTCTCGCCGACGGGATCACGATGCGGATCGCCGTCGCGGACGACGCCCAGGCGCTCGCGGACGCGTTCACGCGCAACCATGAGCATCTGCGCCCCTCCAGCCCGCGGCGGGACGAGAGCTTCCTCACCGCCGACGGCCAGGCCGCCCGGCTGCGCGACCAGCTGGAGCAGTGGGAGTCCGGCCGGATGGTGCCCTGGGTGCTGGCCGGCGGTGAGCGGATCCTGGGCACGGTCACGCTGTCCCACATCGTCCTCGGGCCCTGGCGCAACGCCCATCTCGGCTACTGGATCGACGCCGGGCACCTCGGCCGCGGGCTGGCCACCCTGGCCGTCCGGTCCGTCTGCCGGACGGCCGATGAGGGGCTCGGACTGCACCGGATCGAGGCCAGCACGCTGGTGGAGAACGTCCCGTCCCAGCGCGTCCTGCTGGGCTGCGGATTCACCCGGATCGGCATGGCGCCGGACTATCTGCACATCGCCGGCGCCTGGCGGGACCATCTGCTCTTCCAGCGCGTCCTCAACGACCGCCCCCTGCCCTGACCGCCGCCTTACGGCGCTCCGCGCTCGCACACCGAGGGCAGCGAGCGGCCCAGCGCCACGGTGTGCAGCGGGTCCAGATGCCGCCCGTGGACCACGGCGGCGGCCCCGGCCGTGAGGTGTCCCACGCAGGAGGGGGACTCGCGCACGGCCGCCGAGTCCGCGATGGCGCGCACGAGTTCGCCGTTGATCCGGTTGATCTCCAGCCGGACCCGGCCGAGGTCGGGGCGTTCGGTGGGCGCCTGCGCGGGGTCGGCGTCCCAGCGGCTGTAGAGGCCGCGCTGGACGACCTTGCTGGCCTCGATCTGGTCGCGGAAGATCCGCGATGTGGCCACCGGGTCGGCGCCCAGCTCCTCGGCCTGCCGCGCCACCGCCTCCAGCACCTCCCGCTCCCGCGCCGGGTCGTCGATCGGGCTGTCCGTGCCCCACTTCGCGGCGGCGACCTCGTCCGCCACCAGCACCCGCTGCGCGGACAGGTCGACCAGCGGCCGCAGGGTGCCGTGCTGGACACGGGCCGGGCCGGCCGGTGCGGCGACGGCGGCGGTGGCCCCGGTGGCCAGCACGGCGGCGGCCAGCACGGCGATCAGCGCATGACACGGGGACGGATGCGGTCGCATGGGCGGGGATCCTCTCTCGGCGGTACGGGCGGCCCGCGCCATCGTCCAGGCGGCCGGGGCGGGTTCTGGAACGATAGGGCGCCGCACCGCGAGCACGCCACGGGGCCGGTCCCGCGAGAAGCGGAACCGGCCCCCGTAGGCGAGATGGCCGGATCGGGCGGGCCGTGACGGCCAACCTCACCCTCAATGCGGGGTCTGACCCGCGTCGACCGCGCCCTCCCAGTACGGCTCGCGCAGCCGCCGCTTGTAGAGCTTGCCATTGGGGTCGCGTGGCATCTCGGCGATGAACTCCACCGACTTGGGGCATTTGTAGCCCGCGAGCCGGGTGGTGCAGTGGGCGAGGATCTCCTCGGCCAGCCCGGGGCCCGGCGCATGCCCCTCGGCGGGCTCCACGACCGCGATGACCTGCTCTCCCCAGTCCTCGTGGGGGATCCCGAAGGCGGCGGCGTCGGCCACCGCCGGATGGGTGAGCAGCGCGGCCTCGATCTCGGCGGGGTAGATATTGACCCCGCCGGAGATGATCAGGTCGATCTTGCGGTCGCGGAGGTAGAGATAGCCGTCCTCGTCCAGCAGGCCGAGGTCGCCGACGGTGAAGAAGTCGCCGATGCGGTTCTTCTCGGTCTTGGACTTGTCCTTGTGGTAAGCGAAGCCCCCGGTGCTCATCTTCATGTAGACGGTGCCGAGTTCACCGGCCGGGAGCCGGTTGCCCTCGTCGTCGAAGATGGCGAGCTCGCTGATCGGCCAGGGGCGGCCGACGGTCCCCGGCTTCTTCAGCCAGTCCTCGGCGGTGGCGAAGGCGCCGCCGCCCTCGCTGGCCGCGTAGTACTCCTCGACACAGCCACCCCACCAGTCGATCATCTCGCGCTTGACGTGGTCGGGGCAGGGCGCGGCGCCGTGGATGGCGTGGCGCATCGACGAGACGTCGTAGGACCGCTTGACCTCGTCGGGGAGGGCGAGCAGCCGGTGGAACTGGGTCGGCACCATATGGGTGTGGGTACAGCGGTAGGTGTCGATCAGGCGCAGCATCTCCTGGGGCGTCCACTTGTCCATGAGCACCAGGGGATGGCCGATGTGCAGCGAGGAGCTCGCGAACTGCAGAACGGCGGTGTGGTAGAGCGGTGAGCACACCAGATGGACGTGGTCGGGCTCCTCGTCGCGCGGGGTGATGCCGAAGAACCGCAGGAAGCCGCCGAGGTGGCTCTCCTCGGGGAGCTTTCCGGTCAGCGCACGGCGGATTCCGCGCGGCCGGCCCGTGGTGCCGGAGGTGTAGTTCATCACCCAGCCCAGCTCGCGCTCGGCGGGCGGCTCCTCCGGCTGCCCCTCGAGGAGCTCGGCGTACGGGCGGAAGCCGTCGATGGCGCCGACGGCGTAGCGGTGGGTCGCGGGCAGCCCCGCCTCGTCGGCGGCGGCGGCCGCCTGCCCGCCGTAGCGCTCATGGGCGATCAGCACCTTGGCACCGGAGTCGGAGACGATCCAGGCGATCTCGGGGCCGACCAGATGGTGGTTGACCGGCACCAGATAGAGCCCGGCCTGGGTGGCGGCGAGCGCGGCGACGAAGAACTCCACCCCGTTGGGCAGGACGACCGCCAGGGCGTCGCCGCGGCGCAGCCCGGCGGCGCGCAGCCCGGCGACGAGCCGGTTGCACGCGCTGTGCAGCCGCCCGGCGGTCCACTCCTCGCCGTCCGGGGCGATGAGCACGGTGCGGTCGGGCTCGAGCGCGGCCTGGGCCCAGAAGCCGTTGGGTGTAGGGGACATGGCGGTCCGGTCCTCCTTCTGACGGCGGGGTCAGGGGAATATCGACGGGGGTGCACGGGGGTGCGCGGGTGGGCGGTGGTGTGCGGGGCGGGCGCGGTCAGGCGCGTCCGGCGATGCGGTTGACGCGGTCGATGGCGCGCTCGAAGCCGCGGGTCAGCTCGTCGAAGACCGCTTGCACCGGGCGGACGGAGTCCATCCGGCCGACGATCTGGCCGACCGGCGTCCCGAGCAGCGGTTCCACCTCGTACTTCTGGATGCGTGAGACGGCCTCGGCCACCAGCAGCCCCTGGAGGGGCATGGGCAGCGGGCCCGGACCGTCCGGGTCCTCCCAGGCGTCGGTCCACTCGGTGCGGAGCTGGCGGGCGGGTTTGCCGGTGAGGGCACGGGAGCGCACGGTGTCCCCGGATCCGGCCGCGAGCAGCTTGCGGATGAGGGCCGCCGAATGGAGTTCGGCCTCCTCCGTGGTGAGCCAGAGGGAACCGATCCAGACGCCCTGGGCGCCCAGCGCCAGCCCGGCGGCGATCTGCTCGCCGCTGCCGATGCCGCCCGCGGCGAGCACGGGCAGCGGGTCCACGGCCCGCACCACCTCGGGGGTGAGCACCATGGAGGCGATCTCACCGGTGTGGCCGCCCGCCTCATAGCCCTGGGCGACGATGACGTCGAGCCCCGCCTCCTTGTGGTGGAGGGCGTGGCGGGCGCTGCCCGCGAGGGCGGCCACGAGGATGCCGTGGTCATGGGCGCGGGCCACGACATCGGCCGGGGGTGAGCCCAGGGCGTTGGCCAGGAGTTTCACGGGGTAGTCGAAGGCCACGTCGAGCTGGCTGCGGGCCACCTGCTCGAGCCAGCCGGTGATCCGCCAGCCGGACGCCTCGCCCTCGGCCAGCTCGGGGACGCCGTGCTTGGCGAGGGTCTCCCGGACGAAGGCGCGGTGGCCCTCGGGGATCATCGCCTCGATATCGGCCTCCGTGACGCCCTCCACCTTCTTCGCGGGCATGACGACGTCCAGGCCGTACGGTCTGCCGTCGGTGTGCGCCTCCATCCAGTCGAGGTCGCGGGCCAGCTCCTCGCCCGCGCCGTAGCGGACCGCGCCGAGCACGCCGAAACCGCCGGCCCGGCTGATCGCCGCGGCCACGGCGGGGAACGGCGTGAAGCCGAAGACGGCGTGCTCGACACCCAGCCTTGTGCTCAACTCCGTCTGCATGAGCGGCAGGATGCCGCAGGGCGCCGGACGAAGGAAGAGTTTTTCTGACGCTACGTCAGATTCGAAGCAAGAAAACCGCGCCCCGGGCCGTCCGGAGGGCTCCCGGGGGTCACTTCTCCAGCACCGCCATGGCCGCGTTGTGCCCGGGGATTCCGCTCACCCCGCCGCCGCGCACCGCGCCCGCGCCGCACAGCAGCACATTGGCGTGCCGCGTCTCCACGCCCCAGCGGCCCGTGCCCTCCTGGGCGTACGGGAAGGCCAGGTCCCGGTGGAAGATGTTGCCGCCGGGCAGCCGCAGGTCGGCGTCCAGATCCAGCGGCGTCCTGGCCTCGACGCACGGCCGGCCGTCGGCGTCCTGGGCCAGACAGTCGGTGATCGGCTCGGCGAGATGGGCGTCCAGCTCCGCGAGGGTGGCGCGCAGCAGCGCGGTGCGCGCCGCGTCGTTGTCCTCGGTGAACAGCCGGGCGGGGGTGTGCAGTCCGAACAGGGTCAGGGTCTGATAGCCCTCGCGGGCGAGCTCCGGGCCGAGGATCGACGGGTCGGTCAGCGAGTGGCAGTAGATCTCCGACGGCGGCCGGTGCGGCAGCTCCCCCGCGGCCGCCTGGCGGTACGCCTCCTCCAGCGCGCCGTACCCCTCGGCGATGTGGAACGTCCCGGAGAACGCCTCGCGCGGGTCCACCTCGCGGTCGCGCAGCGCGGGCAGCCTGCGCAGCAGCATGTTCACCTTGAGCTGCGCCCCTTCGGCGGGCGGGGCGGGCGGCTCCTCGCCCAGCAGCCGGGCCAGTTCGCGCGGTGCCGCCCCGACGAGTACGTACCGGGCGGCGGCGGTGCCCTCCCCCGCCTCGCCCTCGTACCGCACCTCCGCCGAGGTGCCGTCGGTGGCGATCGACATGACCTCGCGCCCGGTCGCGATCCGCGCGCCCGCCGCGCGGGCGGCGTCGGCGAGGGCGTCGGTGAGCGCGCCCATGCCGCCGACGGGGACATCCCAGTCGCCGGTGCCGCCGCCGATCACGTGGTAGAGGAAGCAGCGGTTCTGGCGCAGCGAGGGGTCATGGGCCCGGGCGAAGGTGCCGATGAGCGCGTCGGTGAGGACCACGCCCCGGACGAGGTCGTCGTCGAACGCGGCCTCGATCGCCTCCCCCAGCGGCCGCTCGAACAGCGCCTGCCACGCCGCGTCGTCGCCGATCCGCGTCCGCAGCTCCTCCCGGGTGGGCAGCGGCTCGGTCAGCGTGGGGAAGACCCGCTCGGCGACGTGCCGGGTCATGCCGTAGAACCGCTCCCAGGACGCGTACTCCCGCTCCGACCCGGTCAGCCGCTCGAACGCGGCGCGCGTCCTGCCCGTGACGGCGGTGTCCACCAGCAGCCCGGTGGGGCGCCCGCCCCGGACGTCGGGCGTGTACGAGGACACCGCGCGCTTGCGCACCGCGAAGCGCAGTCCGAGGTCGTCGACGATCCGCCGCGGCAACAGGCTGACCAGGTAGGAGTAGCGGGACAGCCGTGCGTCCACCCCGGCGAAGGGCCGTGTGGACACGGCGGCGCCACCGGTGTGGCCGAGGCGCTCGAGCACCAGCACGCTCCGCCCGGCGCGGGCGAGGTACGCGGCGGCGACCAGACCGTTGTGACCACCGCCGACGATAACGACGTCGTACGCATCGCTGTGAGACATGCCCTCTGGTTAGCACGCGGTGATCGCCGGGGCCAGGCCGCCCGGGGGTCACCTCGGCCACCGGAGGTCACCTCTGCCGCGCCCGCCGCCCCGCCGTTTCGGCCGTCTCAGCCATCTCAGCCGTCTCAGCTGTCTCGGCCGCCTCAGCTGTCTCGGCCGCCTCAGCTGTCTCGGCCGCCTCAGCTGTCTCGGCCGCCTCAGCTGTCTCGGCCGCCTCGGCCGTCTCTTCGCGGCGGCCCAGCCGCTCCAGGCAGTGCGCCTCGTCACCGCGGCTGACCAGGGTGTCGGGATGGTCGGGCCCGAGGACGCGCACGCGGGCGCTGGTCACCCGGCGGTAGCCGGACAGCGCGTCCGACCAGCGGCCGAGCCAGCCCAGGGCGACGGCCACCTCGCGACGGCTGACCAGGGTGTCGGGGTGGTCCGGGCCCAGGGCGCGCTCGCGCAGGGCGCAGACCTCCCGCGCCTCGGCGAGCGCCTCCTCCCAGCGGCCCAGCCGCCCCAGGCCGACACCGAGGCCGTGCCGGGCGCGCAGGGTCTCCGGATCGGCCGGGCCCTGAGCGCGGGTCCGGTCCTCGACCAGGGCGCGGTAGACCGCGAGGGCCTCCTCGCCCCGGCCCAGCCGCCCCAGACCGGCGCCGATCTCGTAGCGGGCCGCGAGGGTGTCGGGGTGGTGGGGGCCGAGGGTGCGGGCGCGGGCGGCGGCCACCTCGCGGAAGATGCCCAGGGCCTCGCCCCAGCGGTCGAGGCGGCCGAGGGCGCACGCCACCTCGTAGCGGGTGACCAGCGTGTCGGGGTGGTCGGGGCCCAGCACCCGGGCGCGGGCCGCGGCCACTCGCTCCGCCATCCGGTACGCCTCCGCCCGCCGCCCCAGACAGCCCAGGTTGAAGGCGAGGTTGTGGCGGCAGCGCAGGGTGTCGGGGTGGTCGGCGCCGATGGTCCGCTCGCGAGCGGCGAGCACGGCGGTGTAGACGTCCTGGGCCTCGGTGAAGCGGCCGAGGCGGCCCAGGGTGAACGCGGTCTCCTGACGGGCGGCGAGAGTGTCCGGATGGTCGGGGCCCAGGACGCGCCGACGGCCCGCCGCGACCCGCTCGTACTCGCGCAGCGCACCGCCGAGGCGGCCCAGGATCCCGAGGGCGAAGGCGATCTCGTAGCGGCTGGCGAGGGTGTCGGGGTGGTCGGCGCCCAGCGTGCGCTCGCGCTCGGCGGCCACCTCGCGGTGGGTTTCCACCGCCTCCGCCCAGCGGCCCGCCCGCCCCAGGTCCAGCCCGGCGCGGTGCCGCTCGGCGAACCGTTCCCGCACCCCCGGCGGGGTCGGCGCGGCCGAGTCGGCGGTGCCGCGGTCCCCGGTCCAGGCGCCGGTGAGTGCGGCCGACGCGTCGGGCGGGGTCGCGGGGCCCCCCGCCGCCCCCCCCCCCGGGGGGGGGGGGGGGGGTGTGTTAGCAGATACAACAACCACGCCACGCCCGCGCCGGCGC
>NZ_JBHYVB010000118.1:0-4322 GCF_042750115.1 Streptomyces sp. NPDC059455 | reverse complement strand
CCCGCGGTCCGGGCGCGGGTGTGGGCGGCGGCCGGGGGGGGGGGGGGCCCCGACCCCAGACCCACCCCGCGGGTGTGGGACTTGGACCCGGTGGTCATACGTCGGGCCCAGGCCGGCAGGCGGGGAGCCGGCGGCCCGGCGGTCAGAAGGCGCGGAGCCAAGGGTCCCGCGGCCGGGAGCTCGCCGCGCGGCCCGGGGAACGGCGACGGCCACCGGGATGCGCGCCCCGGGGCGATCCGCCCGGCGAACTCGGCGGCGTCGCGCGGACGGTCCTCCGGGGTCTTGGCCAGCAGATCGAGGACGGCGCGCTCGAACGGCTCGGGGAGTTCGGGCCGGTGGCGGCGCGGCGGGGCGGGCGTGGTGTGGCGGTGGCCGACGAGGATCGCCCAGGCGTCGTCGAGGGCGAACGGCGGCGCCCCCGTGGCCAGTTCGTAGAGCACACAGCCCAGGGAGTACAGATCGCTGCGGTGGTCGACCGGGTCGCCCGCGATCTGCTCGGGCGACATGTAGTGCGGGGTGCCCATGGCGACGCCGGTGCCGGTGAGCCGGGAGGTGAAGCCGACGTCGTCGCCGAGGCGGGCGATGCCGAAGTCGCAGAGCTTCACGGTGCCGTCGGTGAGCCGCATGATGTTGGCCGGCTTCAGATCGCGGTGCACCACGCCCTGGTCATGGGTGTAGGCGAGGGCCTCGGCCACCTGCTCGGCGATGTCCAGCACCTCGGGGACCGGCAGCGGCCGGCGCGCGTTGTCGCCCAGCAGCCGGCCGAGGTCACGGCCCTCCAGCAGCTCCATGACCAGGTACAGCACGCCCTCGTGCTCGCCGAAGTCGTGCACCACGGTGACCCCGCGGTGCTGCAGCGCCGCGGCCACCCGCGCCTCCCGACGGAAGCGCTCGCGCACCACACCGGTGAACGAGGGGTCGTGCCGCGTCCCCAGCGGTTTGAGGCATTTGACGGCGACGCGGCGGCCGAGCGACTCGTCCCGCGCCCGCCACACCTCGCCCATTCCGCCGCGCCCGATCCGGTCCAGCAGCCGGTACCGGCCCTGGATCAGCTTGATGTCCGCCATGCTCCCCCTGCCTTGGCGGAAGTCAGCTCCCGCCGCCCCCGTGGAGACCGGCCGCCAACGGCCGCGCCCCCGTCGCATCCCCGCTGTCCAGTATGGCCGCGTTTCTGCGCAGTTTGTAGGGCGAGGGGCGGCTGCCCGGGCCGAGCCGTTCGACCGCCCGCATGATGTGCTTCGGCGGCAGCTGCCAGCGGGCCGTGGGCGGGATGCAGCGCAGCGCCCTGCCCATCGCCCGCAACCTGCGGGTGACCACCCGCGGCGGGGGCGCCGGGCGCCCGTACAGCGCGTGGGCGTACGGGGGCAGGGTCCCGTAGGCGAGCGAGGCGAAGCGCCCCCAGATCACCTCGCGCGCCGGGACGAGCAGGGCATGGACCGGGGGCCGCCACAGAAAGGCGTCCACCTCGCGGGCCTCGGGGGTGGCGGCGAGTTCGGGGCGCACCTTCGCGAAGTACGCGGCGAGCGCCGCCGTATCGGCCGGTACGTCGGCGGGGTCGAGGCCGACCAGCCGGGCGGACACCACGTTCTCGGCGACATAGGCGTCCGCCTGGGCGTCGGTGAGCGGATAGCCGGAGCGCCGCATCACATGGAGGTAGGAGTCGATCTCGGCGCAGTGCACCCACAGCAGCAGCCCGGGCTCGTCGACGCCGTGCCGGACCCCGGTGACCGGGTCGGTCAGGGAGAGCCTGCGGTGAATGCCCCGGACCTTGGCGCCCGCCCGCTCGGCCGCCTCGGTGGTGCCGTAGGTGATGGTGGCGACGAACCGCGCGGTACGCAGCAGCCGCCCCCAGGCGTCCTTGCGGAAGTCGGAGTTCTGGGTGACGCCGAGCACCGCGAGCGGATGCAGCGCCTGGAGGTACAGGGCGCGCACGCCCGCGATCCACATCACCGGGTCGCCGTGCATCTGCCAGGTGACCGACCGCGGGCCGTAGAGCCCCGGGTCGCCGTCCGATCCGCCCCGCCGTATGGCCGCCGCCATGGCCACCACCTCCCGGCGGCCAGCCTAGGCGTCAACCGGCCCCGCGGCGGAACCGCCCGGGGCTCACTTCTTGAGCCCGCCCAGGGCTCACTTCTTGAGCGGCTGGGTGAAGCGCAGCAGATTGCCGGCGGGGTCGCGGAAGGCGCAGTCGCGGACGCCGTAAGGCTGGTCCATGGGCTCCTGGAGCACCTCGCCGCCCGCGGCGCTGATGCGCTCGAAGGTGGCGTCGCAGTCGTCCGTCGCGAAGAGGACGCCGCGCAGGAGGCCCTTGGCCAACAGCTCCGCCATGGTCTGTCTGTCGGCCGACGAGGCGTTCGGGTCGGCGAGGGGCGGCTCCAGGACGATGCTCACGTCCGGCTGTGAGGGCGACCCGACGGTCACCCAGCGCATCCCCTCGAAGCCCACGTCATTGCGCACCTCGAGGCCGAGCACATCGCGGTAGAAGGGGATCGCCTTGTCGTGGTCGTCGACGGCGATGAAGCAGGTGGAAAGAGTGATGTCCATGCCGCTCACGCTACGGCCGGGCGGCGGGGCTCGCTTCTCCGTTTCTGACCGGTCGCGTGTGGATCTTGGCCATGCACGCCGGAATGGCGGCCCCGTCCTCATGGCTGCGAGCCCGGTAGCCGCTCGGGCTCTCGCCGACCAGCTGTGTGAAGCGCGAGCTGAACGACCCCAGCGAGGTACAGCCGACCGCGATGCAGACCTCGGTCACCGTAAGGTCGCCGCGCCGCAGCAGCGCCTTGGCCCGCTCGATACGGCGCGTCATCAGATAGCCGTACGGGGTCTCGCCGAAGGCGGCGCGGAAGCTGCGCGAGAAATGGCCCGGCGACATCAGGGCGCCCCGCGCCAGCGCCGGGACGTCGAGCGGCTCGGCGTAGTCGCGGTCCATCCGGTCGCGGGCCCGCCGCAGCCGGACGAGGTCATCGAGATCCTGCCGTTTCACCGGCTCAGTTTCCCACAGCGGGGAAAGGAACCGGTCAGGAATGAAGAAGCCCCGGTCACGGGGGCGTGGCTAGTGTCAAGCCATGACCTGCGAATCGGACGTATTGTTCGAAGCCGGTCAGGTCGATTCGGGCGACACCGGCGGGGCCCGCGGAGGCGGCTCCCGCCCGAACAGATGGAGACACCATGAGCAGGGCCACGGACACGGACACGGGGTCGCCTGAACCCCACGCCGCCGACAGCCACGATCTGATCCGGGTGCACGGCGCGCGTGAGAACAACCTCAAGGACGTCAGCATCGAGCTCCCGAAGCGCCGGCTGACGGTGTTCACCGGCGTCTCGGGCTCGGGCAAGAGCTCGCTGGTGTTCGACACCATCGCCGCCGAGTCACAGCGGTTGATCAACGAGACCTACAGCGCCTTCCTCCAGGGCTTCATGCCGAACCTGGCCCGCCCCGAGGTCGACGTGCTCGACGGGCTGACCACCGCCATCACCGTCGACCAGCAGCGGATGGGCTCCGACCCCCGCTCCACCGTGGGCACCGCCACCGACGCCAACGCGATGCTGCGCATCCTCTTCAGCCGGCTCGGCACACCGCATATCGGCCCGCCCGCCGCGTACTCCTTCAACGTGGCCTCGGTCTCGGCGACCGGTGGCTTCACGGTCGACCGCGGGGCCGAGAAGACGAAGACCGAGAAGGTGAGCTTCAGCCGCACCGGCGGCATGTGCACCCACTGTGAGGGCCGGGGCACGGTCTCCGACATCGACCTCACCCAGCTGTACGACGACTCCAAGTCGCTCTCCGAGGACCCGTTCACCATCCCCACCTACACCGGGGACGGCTGGGTGGTGCGGGTCATCTCCGAGTCGGGCTTCTTCGACAAGGGCAAGCCGATCCGCGAGTACACCAAGAAGGAGCGGCACGACTTCCTCTACCGCGAGCCGACCAAGGTGAAGATCAACGGGGTCAACCTCACCTACGAGGGGCTGATCCCGAAGCTCCAGAAGACCTTCCTGTCCAAGGACCGGGAGTCGATGCAGCCGCATATCCGGGCCTTCGTGGACCGGGCGGTCACCTTCGCCGAGTGTCCCGAGTGCGACGGCACCCGGCTCAGCGGGGCGGCCCGCACCGCCAACATCCCCGAGCTCCACATCCCCGACCCGAGCGCGATGGAGATGCCCGAGCAGGCCGCCCGGGTCCGCGGCCGCGGCGCGCGCGCGGGGGGCGCGGGCCCCCCCGCGCCCCGGGGGCCCCCCCCGCCGCGCCCCTCAAACGCCCCCCCCGGGGGGGGGCGGCGGGGGGGGGGTGCGGGGGGGGGGCCCCGGGGGGGGGGGGGCCC
>NZ_JBHYVB010000117.1:0-36847 GCF_042750115.1 Streptomyces sp. NPDC059455 | reverse complement strand
GGGCGATACCGCACCGCGCGGCCCGAGCCACCGCTTTACGCGCGGCCGCCCCCCCCCCGTCGTGGCGGGGGACGTAAGGCGAATCAACGGCCCCCCCGGCGCGGGCCCCGCGCGGGGGCCGGGCCCCGCGCGCGCCGGCCCGCCCCCCGGGGCCCGTGGTTCATCGCGCGTGATCGAGCGCGGTCGAGCAGTCGAACAGACCGCGGTCGATCAGACCGTGGTGATGACGTCGCCGTAGTCCAGGCGGGGGCCACGGGGGAACCAGGCGTCCTCGCCCGGCTTGCCGATGTTGATGACCATCAGCGGGGTGTGGTCCTCGTCCAGGAACTCCTTCTGGATCCCGGCCGGGTCGAAACCGGTCATCGGACCGGCGGCGAGACCGGCGGCGCGGATGCCCAGGATGAAGTAACCGGCCTGCAGCGAGGCATTGAGCGCCGCGGCCTGCTCGCGGGAGGCACGCTCGGAGAAGAAGACGTCCTTGGCCTGCGGGAAGTGCGGGAACAGCGCCGGCAGCTCCTCGTGGAACTCGTTGTCCGCGGCGAGGATCGCGACCAGCGGGGCGGTCGAGGTCTTGGGCTGGTTGCCCTCGGCCATGTGCTGGACCAGCCGCTCACGGGCCTCGGGCGAGCGGACCAGCACGATACGCAGCGGCGACTGGTTGAACGCGGTCGGCGCGTACTTGATCAGGTCGTAGATCGCCTGCACCTGCTCCTCGGTCACCGGCTCATCGGTGAAGGTGTTGGCAGTGCGGGCCTCGCGGAAGAGCAGGTCCTGGGCGGCGGGGTCGAGAACGAGTGCCATGGAAGAAACCTCTGCATAAGCGGGGATATCGCTGACGGGCTCTACTGTACGACGCTTAGATTAATGTTCAACTAAAAAGATGGTGTGGGGTGGGGAAGGTGCTCCGAATCACAATGCGAAGACCGGCGGAGCCGGTCGAGCGCGGTGGATCGGGTCCCGCCGGTGGTCGACACCCGATGGACCCGGCCTCCCGCCGCATCGGCGGGCGCGGACGCCCCGCCGCCGTCGGCCCCGTTGAGGCCCGCCGGAGGACGGCGCGATCGAGTGCGGCCGGTCGAGTCGAAGGGGGCAAGGCCGACAGCGGCCGATCGATACCGAACGCCGATCAAGCGCGGCCAGTCGACGCCGAGCGCCGGTGAGCGCGGCCGGTCGCGGCCGGTCGAGAGCGGCGGCTCGAGTGCCGCCGAGGGCGGCCGATCGAGGGCCGCCGGTGGGCGGCGCGATTGAGTGGTGCCGGTCGACGGCGGGTAAGGGCGACGGCGGTTGATCGATGCCGGTCGACGCCGGGCGCCGGTCGACCTGTCCGGTCGACCTGTCCGGTCGACCGTGGCCAGCCGGCGGCGAGCGGTGAGCGGCGCCGGTCAGCCCTCGGCAGCGCTCTCCGTGCCCTCGGCGGACCGCTCGATCGACTGCGGCCGCCGATCGACGGTGGGACGTCAGCGGTGGCCAGTCGACGCCGGGCGCCGGTCGAACGTGGCCGTTCGGCGGCCCTGCGGTGAGCGGCGGCCGGTATGCCCTCGGCAGGGCTCGCCGCGTCCTCGCCGGACGGGGCACCGACCGCGGCCTTCGGCGGCGGGCGCCGGACGCTGGGCCGGACGGTGGGCGGTCAGCCCTCCTCGGCGCTCTCCGCTTCCTCGGCGCCTTCGGCGCCTTCGTCCTCCGCCAGTGCCGCGTCCAGCCGGGCCCTCGCGCCCTCCAGCCAGTGGCGGCAGACCTTTGCCAGCTCCTCGCCGCGCTCCCACAGCGCCAGCGACTCCTCCAGGCTGGTGCCGCCCGCCTCCAGGCGGCGGACCACCTCGACCAGCTCGTCCCGCGCCTGCTCATAGCCGAGCGTGGTCTCCGCCCGCGCGCTCTGCCCGGCCTGCCCGTCCGTCTGCCTGTTCGTCTGCCCGTCCGGCCCGGTCTGCTCGTCCGTCTTCGCCATACCCCTCACCCTATTCAGCGGGTCCGACAGCGACCCGCACCCGGAACTCGCCCTCGGAGACCCGCGCCCGCAGCTCCTCGCCCTCCGCGACCTCCTCGGCCGCCCGCACCACCGAGCCGTCGGGGTGCTGGAGCACCGCATAGCCGCGGCGCAGCGTCGCGGCGGGGGAGAGCGCGACCACCCGCGCCTGGGTGTGGGTCAGCTCGGAGTCGGCCCGGTCGAGCAGATGGCCCAGGCAGCGGCGGGCGCGCTCCAGGACCGCCGTGATCCGCTCCTCGCGCTCGTCCACCATGCGGTGCGGCTCCCGCATGCACGGCCGGGCCAGCGCGGCGGTGAGCCCCCGCTCCTCCCGGTCCAGCAGCCCGTGCACACTGCGCAGCGCCCGCTCCCGCAGCTGCTGGACGCGCATCAGCTCCTCGCCCACGTCGGGCACGATCTTCTTCGCCGCGTCCGTGGGCGTGGAGGCGCGCAGATCGGCGACCAGGTCCAGCAGCGGCGAGTCCGGCTCGTGGCCGATCGCGGAGACCACCGGCGTACGGCACGCGGCCACCGCCCGGACCAGCTGTTCGTCCGAGAACGGCAGCAGGTCCTCCACGCTGCCGCCGCCGCGCGCCACCACGATCACGTCCACCTCGGGCAGCGCGTCGAGCTCCTTGACGGCCTCGATCACCTGCGGCACCGCGTGCACCCCCTGCACGGCCACGTTGCGCACCTCGAAGCGGACGGCGGGCCAGCGCAGCCGCGCGTTCTCCAGCACATCGCGCTCGGCGGCCGAGGCGCGCCCGCAGACCAGCCCTATCAGCTGCGGCAGAAACGGCAGCGGCTTCTTACGGTCGGCGGCGAACAGCCCCTCCGCCGCCAGCCCCTTCTTCAACTGCTCCAGCCGCGCGAGCAGTTCGCCCACGCCCACCGGGCGGATCTCGGCGGCCCGCAGGGACAGCTGGCCCCGCGGCGCGTACCACTCCGGTTTGGCGTGCACCACGACCCGCGCGCCCTCGGTGACCGTGTCCGCGATCTTGTCGAAGACGGCGCGGAAGCAGGTGACGGTCAGCGAGATGTCGTAACTGGGGTCGCGCAGGGTCAGGAACACCACACCGGCGCCGGGGCGCCGGGACAGCTGGGTGATCTGCCCCTCGACCCAGACCGCGCCGAGCCGGTCGATCCAGCCCCCGATCAGCCGGGACACCTCGCCGACCGGGATCGGCGCCTCCGCGGACGTGTTGACAGCCATGACCGCGAGGGTATCGGCCACCACCGACAGCGGCGGGGGTCATCGCCCACACCAGGGGCCATCGCCCACACCAAGGGATCATCGCCCCCACCAACCGACAGACCCCGCGGTCGTCGCCCCTACCATGGGGGACATGACTGCAACCTCCGCCCGCCGGGTCCTGCTCGCGGCCCCCCGTGGCTACTGTGCCGGTGTCGACCGTGCCGTGATCGCCGTCGAGAAGGCCCTGGAGCAGTACGGCGCGCCGATCTACGTGCGCAAGGAGATCGTCCACAACAAGTACGTCGTCCAGACCCTGGAGAAGAAGGGCGCCATCTTCGTCGACGAGACGGAGGAGGTGCCCGAGGGCTCCATCGTGATCTTCTCGGCGCACGGTGTCGCGCCGGTGGTCCACGAGGAGGCCGCCACGCGCAAGCTGGCCACCATCGACGCCACCTGTCCCCTGGTCACCAAGGTCCACAAGGAAGCAGTCCGGTTCGCCAAGGAGGACTACGACATCCTCCTGATCGGCCATGAAGGCCATGAAGAGGTCATCGGCACCAGCGGTGAGGCCCCCGAGCACATCACCCTGGTCGACGGCCCCGACGATGTGAAGAACGTCGAGGTGCGGGACGAGTCCAAGGTCGTCTGGCTCTCCCAGACCACCCTCTCGGTCGACGAGACCATGGAGACCGTGGACGCGCTCAAGGAGCGCTTCCCGCGGCTCATCAGCCCGCCCAGCGACGACATCTGCTACGCCACGCAGAACCGGCAGATCGCCATCAAGCAGGTGGCCGCCGAGTCCGACCTGGTGATCGTGGTCGGCTCCAAGAACTCCTCCAACTCGGTACGGCTGGTGGAGGTCGCCCTCGGCGCGGGCGCCAAGGCGGGCCATCTGGTCGACTACGCGAGCGAGATCGACGAGGCATGGCTGGAGGGCGTCACCACGGTCGGCGTGACCTCGGGCGCCTCCGTTCCGGACGTGCTCGTCGAGGGCGTCCTGGAGTGGCTGGCCGAGCGCGGCTTCGGCGATGTCGAGGTCGTCCAGCCCATGCAGGAGTCGCTGACCTTCTCACTGCCCAAGGAACTGCGCCGGGACCTGCGGGCCGAGGCTGCCGAGGCCGCCGAGGCCTCCGGTGAGCAGGAGGCGTCGGCGGCCGCCGGACGGCCGGAGGCGTTGGCGGTCGCCGCCCGGCCGAAGGGGTCCCAGCTGTGACGTACGGCCAGGGGGACACGGGGGCGTCCGCGGCGAAGGTGTTCGGCATCGACATCGGCGGTTCGGGCATCAAGGGCGCCCCGGTGGACCTGGACCGGGGTGAGCTCGCCCAGGACCGCCATAAGGTGCTCACCCCGCATCCGTCCACGCCCGAGGCGGTCCTGGACGGTGTGGTGGAGGTCGTCCGGTACTTCCACTGGTCCGGGCGGCCGGTCGGGGTGACCTTCCCGGGTGTGGTGAAGGACGGTGTCACCCTTACCGCCGCGAATGTCGACAAGAGCTGGATCGGCACCGATCTGGCGTCGCGCCTCACCGAGCGGCTGGACTGCCCGGTCACGGTGTTGAACGACGCCGACGCGGCCGGGGTCGCGGAGGCGACGTTCGGCGCCGCCCGCGGCGTCAAGGGCACCGTGATCGTGCTCACCCTCGGCACCGGCATCGGCAGCGCGGTCTTCACCGACGGGCATCTGCTCACCAACACCGAGCTGGGCCATCTGGAGCTGGACGGCCACGAGGCGGAGAAGCGGGCCTCGACCAAGGTCAAGGACGACCACGAGCTCAGCTGGGCGCACTGGGCGCGCCGGGTGCAGAAGTACCTCCATCACCTGGAGATGCTCTTCTCTCCCGAACTCTTCGTCCTGGGCGGCGGGGTGAGCCGTAAGGCGGACAAGTTCCTGCCGCTGATCGAGGGCGTCAGGGCCGAGATCGTGCCGGCGCAGCTTCAGAACAACGCGGGGATCGTGGGTGCCGGGATGGCCGCGGCCGCTGCTGCCGGCGCCGCCGGGTGACCAGCACCGCCCGCCGTACGAGCACGATCACCACGGTCAGCAGCGTCCCCGCGTAGAGCCAGCCGGCCTGCAGCGACAGCGCGGTGAACACCCCCACCGCCTGTCCGCTGAAGCCCGTCGAGCCCTCGTTGATCGGCAGCAGCCCGACCGTATAGGCCAGCGGCGCCGTCACCGGCGCCGCCAGCAGATCGGCGGGGCGCACCCACAGCCCGCAGGCCGCGCAGGCGGGCAGGAAGAGCACGCTGTAGACGGTGGGCGAGCCGGAGAGCAGCAGCGCGTCCAGGCAGCCGATGCCGAGCATGGCGAGCGTGGTCAGCAGCCCCGCGCCCAGCCCGGTCAGCCGGGGATCGGGGAGGGACAGCCCCCGCGCCCGCCGCAGGACGGCTGGCAGCGCCGCGGCCTCTCCGGACGGCCCCGTACGGCGTGCGGCGGGCCGAGGCGCCCGGGCCGCGCCACCGGGCCGGCCCCGGCCCTGGCCCGTGCTTCTGCCGCGTCCCGGATACGTGTCGTCCGCGGCCGGACGGGGCGGCGGTGCCGCCGCGCGGCGCGGCGTGCGCGTGCTGTAATGCTCCACCCGACCAACGTAGGTCGCCGGAGGGCGAGAATCCGGTCTTGGACACGCCCTTCGCAGGACCTTGGCAGTGTGTTCGACCGATTGTCAGCCCGGCTGGGTGATCGAGGGCGGCCCCGTAGACTGGTGGACCGGCCCCGGCTCCACCGGGGCCCGTCATCGGTCCTCACATCCCCGCCACGGGAAGCTACGGGAAGTCGTCAACGTGTCGCTCACGATCGGAATCGTCGGTCTGCCGAATGTCGGCAAATCGACCCTGTTCAACGCCCTCACCAAGAACGACGTGCTGGCGGCCAACTACCCGTTCGCCACCATCGAGCCCAACGTCGGCGTGGTCGGCGTCCCCGACCCCCGCCTCGACAAGCTCGCCGAGATCTTCGGCTCGGCCCGCAAGCTGCCCGCCACCGTCGACTTCGTCGACATCGCGGGCATCGTCAAGGGCGCCTCGGAGGGCGAGGGCCTGGGCAACAAGTTCCTGGCGAACATCCGTGAGTCGGACGCCATCTGCCAGGTCATCCGCGCCTTCAAGGACGAGAACGTCGTCCACGTCGACGGCAAGATCTCGCCGAAGAGCGACATCGAGACCATCAACACCGAACTGATCCTCGCCGACCTCCAGACCATCGAGAAGGTGCTGCCGCGCCTGGTCAAGGAGTCCCGGATCAAGAAGGACAAGCAGCCCCAGGTCAAGGCCGTCGAGGAGGCCAAGGCCATCCTCGAAGAGGGCCGCACCCTCTTCTCCGCCGGCATCGTCCAGGGCAGTGAGCGCGCCGCCGTCCTCCACGAGCTGCACCTGCTCACCACCAAGCCCTTCCTCTACGTCTTCAACGTCGACGAGGAGGAGCTCACCGACGACTCCTTCAAGGCCGAGCAGCGCGCCCTCGTCGCCCCCGCCGAGGCGATCTTCCTCAACGCCAAGCTGGAGGCCGACCTCGCCGAGCTCGACGAGGACGAGGCCCTCGAGCTCCTCCAGTCCGTAGGCCAGGACGAGCCCGGCCTCGCCACCCTCGCCCACGTCGGCTTCAACACCCTCGGCCTCCAGACCTACCTCACCGCCGGCCCCAAGGAATCCCGCGCCTGGACCATCAAGAAGGGCGCCACGGCCCCGGAGGCGGCCGGTGTCATCCACACCGACTTCCAGAAGGGCTTCATCAAGGCCGAGGTCATCTCCTACGGGGACCTCGTCGAGACGGGCTCCGTCGCCGAGGCCCGCGCGGCCGGTAAGGCGCGCATGGAGGGCAAGGACTATGTGATGCAGGACGGGGACGTGGTGGAGTTTCGGTTCAACGTGTGATCGCGGCATTACTGTACGTCAATGCGATTGGTTTGACGTACGTATCCGGGGTCGAGCCCTCTCGTGGGCTCGACCCTTCGTCGTTTCCACGTTGGGCTTGTTCGCGCGAAAGACTGCGGAAGTGCGTCGACCGTCCAAGCCCACGAGGTCCACGGAGCCAGGCAGTTGGCGCAGGCCGGACGTCCCGCGACTCCAGTAGGAGGGCGCGGAAGAACCCAACCCTTCGGCCGTCATGAGTACGACGCCTTGGTGCGTGACGTGCTCGCCGTCCCTGGAACAACCCCGGACGCTCCCATGGTCGCGGTCTCCCGTTGTGGGGTGGGCCGATACCGCGGGGCGATGATGAGCCACGAAGCTCTGTCCAACCCGAAAGGGATTTCGCCAGATCCTGCCGCAATCATCACTCGCAAGTGGCAATGGTGAGCAGATTTAGCAGTCATCTGTTCTCGGGTCGAACGACTGCGTGGCGCGTCATATCTTGCTGAACCTCAGAGATTGAGCTTCGGAGGACAGATGGCGCCTGACGTCTTCGACTGCGTAGCAGCGTATGTCCGTCGTGTTTGCGGTGAAGCGCCGGTCTGCGTACACGTGGACGACACGCGAGAATGTCAGATCAAGCGGCACCCGGACTATGCGAAATTCCGCTCCCGGGCTGTAGCCGCACGGGCAGCGCGGAAACCGTCTCAGTTGTGGGAGTCCATGGTTGCCATGGGGCGCATGTCTGACATGCGCGGCGATAACAAGTGGCGGATGATCGTTGTGGACTGCCCTGTCTGGGAGGAGACGGCGCAGGGTGTTCCCCCTCGAGAGGTCCCGACATTGATGGTCAAGGCGGCCATCAGCGCCGCCTACCGGCGTGCGAATGTTCATGAAAATGAAAGTTCGACCGGCGAGATCGGAGCCCTGTTGATATTTGAAGAAACCTTTATGGGCTCCACGCTGAAGGCATCTTCGATGATTCGCGATGCTGATCTGAGGGATCCCGCTGTCGCCGAGCAAATTAGGGGCGAGCGTATGGGGGCGCAATGGCATCCATGAACGGCTGGTGGCCTTCTTTCGCACTTCTGCGACGGTCGGCTCCGAATGGGATCACTGGACGGGTTCACTCTCCGAGCGAGGTCCGCGGCAACGGCGTTCCGCTTGCCAGGCCTTGTACTGGCTGGGTCCGGGCCTATTACCGGGAGGCCATAACGATGCCCATCCGCCCTTACGTGATCAGGTAGCCGAGTCAATCTCCAGCCCTGTGGCAGCGGGGCCCGCGGGGCTGGTCATCGGTGGTCAGACGGTGCGGATGACCGGGGCGGGTTTGATGTCCTGGGCGTCGATGAGGGTGCGGATGTCGTTCGGGTCCGAGGTCCAGATGATGGCGCCGAGGCTGGCTGCCATGGTCACGACGGTGGCGTCGACGATGTCGGAGGTGCCGGCTTTGCCGCAGAGAATGCCTGCGGCTTTGGCGGTTTCGAGGCCGACGGGTACGACGTGGCACCCAGCGAGGAACTTGCCGAGTCTGACCTGGCGGCGGGAGTCCCGCCATGCCTGGCTGACGACGACGGACGGGGCGTGGATGTCCCGTCCGTCTTCCAGTGCCAGGCTGTGGCGGGCCCACATGCGTCGGTCGTCGTTGTCGATGGCGATGAGTGCCCCGGCGTCGTACAGGTAGGGGATGTTCACGCGGCCGAGGCTCCCGAGCTGCTGAGGTACTCGGCGTCGGCGGCGGCCAGGTCCGCGCGTGCGGCGGCGAGTTCTTCTGGAGTGAAGGCGCCGTGTTCAGCCTGCCACTCCTGGATGACGGCCCGGCCGGCCCGCAGGCGCAGCTCGCGTTCGGCTGCTCCGGCGACGAGGCGGGAGAGCGGGATGCCTTCTTCCTCGGCGGCTCCGGCCAGGGCTTCGACCAGAGATTCGTCGAGAGTGATAGTCACCTTCTTAGTAGCCATACATCAACCATAGCGTGGTATGGCCGTTCGATGCGTGCCGGCGCGCGCGGAGGGCGTGAGCGTATCCGGCGAGGAGGGCCTCGCCGCCTCGATGGCCTGCGGGGCTGCGGGGCTGCGGGTGAGGCTGGATCCACATTCGCCGGAAGGAGCGGATTGGCGCATGGGTGGACGGTGCGGTGCCGGGAACCGGGCGGTAGGCGCGGGCGGCAGCGGGAGAGGCCGTTTCCCTGTCGGGTGGGCTCGGATGGTGCGGAACCGCGTTCGCAGACAAGATCGAGAACGACAAGAAGGCTGGCATTCGTTTCGATCCTGCGTCTGGGCTTGTGCCGTTGCGGGCCTGGGCTCAGGGGTATGTGGAGTGACGGGCCATCGGTGAGTCGACGCGCCGCACCTACGAAGGGTTCATCCATAACCATCTCGTGCCGCGCCTGGGACGGAAGATGCTGGCCGGGCCGGTGCGGCGCGATCTCGAGGAATTCGCCAAGGACGTGCGTGCCTCCGGTGCGGGGTTGGCGGTCTCCACGGTCAATGACCGGATAGTGATGGTGGTCGCCATGCTGGAGGCGGCCGTCGTTGACAAACGCATTCGGGACAATCCCGCGCGCGGCATCCGGGTATGCCGGGCGGACCCCGTGCGCGGTGGACGAGGACCAGATTCCCACGCTGGGCGCGGTTGACCTGAACGCGGAGCTCATCGCCTGGCCGGTGAGCGGGGGGCCAGGACGTGTGAGGGGTGGGGGACGTGAGCACCTGCCCCGGCGGGGCTGGTCGCGGTCGGCACGCCGCGCGGCGGACGGCCGCGCATCCGGGGCGCCCGACCGGGGTCTGGGGGCGGAGCCCCACCACACGGCGAAGCCGTATATCCATGCTGCGGGAAGGGGCGGGGAGGGGAAGGAACACCGCCGCAGGCGTCACGCCCCATCGGACACCGCCTAGTCGCGGACGCCGTAGTGATTGAGGAACATCGCGATTCCCTCTTCGACGACCACGTCGAACGGCGGGATGTTCATGACGTCCGGCCCGATCGCCATGACCTGCGGCCAGATGACGAATTCCTGGATGAGCCCCAGGAATTGATGTGCCGCCAGTCCCGGGGACGGGCAGTTGATCTTCCCTGTCTCGTGCAGACGCTGTAGGCACTGGGCGAGTGCCTTGGTCAACGGCTCCTTGCCGACCCGGTAGAACTCCTCGGCGATCCAGGGGCTCCGGCGGGACTCGGCGATCACCAGTCGGGTGAAGGCGACCTGGTCCGTGTCGTCGATGAAGGTCAGCAGGATCTCGGAGAACTGGCGCAGGAATCCGGCCGGGTCGCCGTCGCTCCCCAGGCTCTGTTCGAGGCGTGTCGACAGGTCTCCGAGCGGCAGGCTGGACCAGTGGTGCTCCATCACCGCACGGAAGATGGCCTCCTTGCTGCCGAACTGGTTGTAGACCGTCTGCCGGGCGACCTCGGCTTGGGTGGCGACTCGTTCGAGGTTCACGCCGTCATAGCCGTCCTGCAGGAAGAGCGCCTTCGCCGCCGCGAGGATCTTTACTCGGTTGCGGGAGCGGCCCTTGCCTTGCCGGGCGGGCTGGGAGGGCGCGGGGATCACCGTCAAGCACCTCTTTCTGTACTGGACGCACCAGTCTAGTGCGGTGCGATGCGTGGATCCGGGGCCTTCGGGGCCCTTGGCAGCCCCAAACTTGGACTGTACTGTCCAGTCAAATTGAGCCCGCCAGGAAAGGGACACCTCCATGCCGGAGATCTTCTGGAACCGCATGACAGCTCGCGCTCTCAAGGAGCTGGCCGCCCAGGACGCACCGGTGCTGCTTCCCGTCGGCTCCACCGAGCAGCACGGTCCGCACCTGCCCACCGGTGTTGATGACTTCCTCAGCGCGGAGGCATGCCGCCGGGCGGCCGGGATCATGGTTGCTCAGGGCAGGCCCGTGGTCGTCGCTCCGTCCCTCTGGTGCGGGCTGGCGGACCACCATGTCGAGTTCGGCGGCACCTTCACCCTCACGCTGGCGACGTATCACGCGCTGTTGCGCGATGTGTGCCGCTCCATCCTCATGGCCGGCTTCGCCAAGATCCTGATCGTCAACGGGCACGGCGGCAATATCACGGCCTTGAACGCGATCAGCGGTGAGATCTCCCGGGAACTGTCCGCGCCCATCGCCGTCACCAGCTACTTCATGGCCGGGCAGGCGCGGATCGCGGAGATCCTGGAGGACCAGGACACCCTGATGCACGCCTGCGAGGGCGAGACGTCCATGGCGATGGCGATCGTGCCGGACCTCGTCGACGCGGGACGGCTCGCTGAGGCGGTCGGCCCGGAGATCGCGCTCCAGTCGGACCCGAGCGAGGCGATCCACGTACCACGGTCGTTCCACTCGGTCACGTCGTCGGGCGTGGCGGGTGACGCGCGCAGGGCGTCCGCCGAGAAGGGCGAAGCCATTTTGGACGCATGCGCAGAAGCGATCGCCGAATGGCTGATGAAATGACCCTGGCGCCCGGCGGGCACATCCGCTGGGCTGACCGTGGTGCCGCCCACAGGCCCGTAGGCCCGCAGGTATGCAGGTACGGGACGGCCGCGGGAGGCACCTCCCGGCACGGCGCGGACGGAACGAGCAAAGGGGCATCGACATGACGCAGGCGCCGAAGCAGGACGGCTACGCGGCTGAGTACCGGCGCAGCCTGGAGGATCCGGAAGGCTTCTGGCTGGACGCCGCCCGTGCCATTGACTGGACCGTCGCCCCGACCCGGGCCCTCGACGCGTCGGAGGCCCCGCTGTACCGGTGGTTCCCGGACGGGCGGTTGAACACCTGCCACAACGCTCTGGACCGCCACGTCGACGCCGGGCGCGGTGAGCAACTCGCGCTGGTGTACGACAGCCCGGTCACCGGCCGCAAGACGGCGTTCACCTACCGGGAGTTGCGTGACGAGGTCGCGCGGTTCGCCGGGGTGCTGGCCGGGCTCGGCGTGGCTCAGGGCGACCGCGTCGTGATCTATATGCCGATGATTCCCGAGGCGGTCGTCGCCATGCTGGCCTGCGCCCGCATCGGCGCCGTCCACTCGGTCGTCTTCGGGGGATTCGCCGCGCGTGAGCTCGCCGTGCGCATCGACGACGCCCGCCCCAAGCTCGTCATCGCCGCCTCGTGCGGCATCGAACCGGCCCGTGTCGTGCCGTACAAGCCGCTGCTGGACGATGCCCTCGCGCTGGCCGAACACCAGCCGGAGCACTGTGTCATCCGCCAGCGGCCGCAGTGCACGGCGGAGATGACCGGCCGTGACGTCGACTGGGACCAGGCCATGGCGGCCGCCGGGCCGGTCGGCTGTGTCTCCGTGGCCGCCACCGACCCGCTGTACATCCTCTACACCTCCGGCACCACCGGCCGGCCCAAGGGCGTGGTGCGCGACAACGGCGGCCACGCGGTCGCGCTGCGCTGGTCCCTGGAGAACGTGTACGACACCCACCCCGGCGAGGTCTTCTGGGCGGCCTCGGACGTCGGCTGGGTCGTCGGCCACTCCTACATCGTCTACGCGCCGCTGCTCACCGGCTGCACCACCGTGCTCTACGAAGGAAAGCCCGTCGGCACTCCGGACGCCGGTGCGCTGTGGCGGGTGATCGCCGAACACCGCGTGACGGCGCTGTTCACCGCGCCGACGGCGATCCGCGCGGTGAAGAAGGAGGACCCGCGCGGAGAACTTCTGCACGCCCACGACATCGGATCGCTGCGCCACCTGTTCCTGGCCGGTGAGCGCCTGGACCCGGAGACCTACCGCTGGGCCACCGACCTGCTCGGCGTTCCGGTGGTCGACAACTGGTGGCAGACCGAGACCGGCTGGCCGATCGTCGCCAACCCCATGGGCCTGGAGCCGCATCCGCTCAAGGCCGGTTCGCCCACCGTGCCCATGCCCGGCTACGACGTGCGCATCCTCGACGCGACGGGCCGCGACGCGCCGCCGGGCGCCGACGGCGCGGTGGCGATCCGGCTGCCGCTGCCGCCCGGCACGCTGCTCACCGTGTGGCGGGACGACGCACGGTATGTGCGCTCGTACCTGTCCGCCTACAGCGGCTACTACCTCACCGGCGACGGCGGCCGTAAGGACGAGGACGGCTACGTCTACGTCATGGGCCGCATCGACGACGTGATCAACGTGGCCGGGCACCGGCTGTCCACCGGCGCGATGGAGGAGGTGCTCGCCGCTCACCCGGATGTCGCCGAGTGCGCTGTCGTCGGCGTCGCCGACCCGCTCAAGGGGCAGGTGCCGCGCGGTCTCGTCGTGCTCAAGGCGGGCCTCGACCGCGATCCGCGGGACATCGCCACGGAACTCGTCGCCGCCGTCCGGGAGACGATCGGCCCCGTGGCGGCGCTGCGCCGGGTCGACGTGGTCGCGGCGCTGCCCAAGACGCGCTCGGGCAAGATCCTGCGCCGCACCATGCGCGACATCGCCGACGGCCGGGACACCGAGCTGCCCTCCACGATCGACGATCCCGCGGTGATCGAGGCGCTGCGACCGGTACTCCGAGACGACGTCTAGTCCTCGTGCCATGCGGCACCGGCGGCCATCCCGCCGCACCGCGAATGCATGATCCGCGGGGTGCCGGTAACCCGGCGAGGGCCCACCACAGACGAGGAGGGGAGCAACGCCGTGCGCATCGGAATCATCGGAGCGGGCCACATCGGCTCAACGCTGGCCCGCCACTTCGCCTCGATCGGCTACGAGGTGGCGATCGCCAACTCACGCGGCCCGGACACCCTGGCCGACCTGGTGACCGACATCGGCGGCCCGATCCGCGCGGTGACCGCCGAGGAGGCGGCCCGGATCGGCGCGGCGGTGGTCGTGTCCATCCCTTACGGCCGCTACCGGGAGCTGCCGACCGAGCCGCTGCGCGGCAAGGTCGTCATCGACACCTGCAACTACTACCCCGAGCGGGACGGACACGACCCGGAGCTCGACGCCGACGCCACCACCTCGAGCGAGAAGATCCAGGCCCATACCGGCGCCAACCTGGTCAAGGCGTTCAACGCGATCTACTGGGAGAACCTCCGCGACCACGCCCGCCCCAAGGGCGCCACCGACCGGGTGGCCATCCCGCTGTCCGGAAACGACGAGGAGGCCAAGGCCGCCGTGGCCGGGCTGATCCGCGACATCGGCTTCGACCCCGTGGACGCCGGCCACCTGGGCGAGGGAGGCCGCAAGCACCAGCCGGGCAGCCGCGTCTACGCCAACGAGATGTCCTCCGCCGAGACCAGCGCCCTGCTGAGCGTCGCCTGAGCCCAGCGCTGACGCCCGTGGGCGCACCTCGTCAGCTCTTCCGGTTCGGTACAAGCCTGCTCAGGTCGATCTTGATTTTGAACGGGACGGGGCGCTCCAGGATCTGCCGGAAAATGCCTGCCGGAGCGTAGACACCCGTCGGCTCGTCGAGTTCGTACACATGCACGACTGGCGCGCCGTCCTGTTCCTCCACGCACCAGTAGTGCTGGATCCCGGCCTCCGCGTACTTGCGCAGCTTGACCGTACGGTCGCGGTGCGCGGACTCGGGCGAGACAACCTCCACCACCAGCTGTACGTCCTCCGGGGAGTACCAGGTGCGATCGGGATCGAACGGTTTCGTGGTCACCAGGAGATCGGGCTCCGGGCGATTGCGGGCGTCGAGCCGTATGGTCATCTCTCGTTCGATGTCGAAGCCGTCCGATGCCTGCTCCATCAGCGTGGTGGTCAGGGCGGTGACGAGACGGCCATGCCATGACCGCTGGGGCGACATCATGAAAACGAGTGCTCCGTCGATGAGCTCGGTGTGGCGCGGTGCCTCGGGGAGGCGGTCCAGGTCCTCCGCGAACCAGCCTTCCGCGCGCGGCGGGCGCATCCAGTCGGGCAGTGCGGTCATGGCTCAACGGTAGCGGTTTCGGGCGATGGGAGGGCGCCGCCTTCCCCCGTCGTCAGGGCTTCTTCGGCTTGCCCTCGCCGTAGAGCCACACGTCGAAGAGGCGGGCCAGGTCCTTCCCTGATTTCCGCTCGCACAGCTCGATGAACTGCTTGGTGTCGGCGTTGCCGTGCCGGTGGTCCTTGAGCCAGGTGCGGAGGATGGTGAAGAAGGTCGGGTCGCCGACGGCCCGGCGGAGCTGGTGGAGCACCATCGCGCCGCGGCCGTAGACGGGCGGGTCGGAGACGCTGGCGACGGTCGGGGGGTCGGCGGGTGGGAAGTCCCAGATGCCCTCGCTCTCGTCGTCGGTGCCGTCGTAGAAGTCGTCGAAGATCTGCTGGGCGGTGCGGCCGTCGTGGTCCTCCTCCCACAGCCACTCGGTGTAGGTCGCGAAGCCCTCGTTGAGCCACATGTCCTTCCAGACCCGGGGCGTGACCGAATTGCCGAACCACTGGTGGGCGAGTTCATGGACGACGAGCGCCTTGTCCGGGGCCGCGTCGAAGAACGGTTTGGTCTGGGTCTCCAGGGCGTAGCCCAGGCCGGGGAGGTGGCCGACGACGGCGCCGGTGGAGGAGAAGGGGTACGGGCCGAAGGTGCGGCTCTCCCAGGTGATGACGTCGTCGACCTGCTTGGCGATGCCCTTGGCGTCGGCGGCCTCGGTGGGGTCGACGGCCAGGTACGCGGGCAGGCCGTTGCCGGTGGTCGTCGTACGGATCCCGAAGCGGCCGATGGCGACCGTGGCCAGATAGCTCGCCATGGGCTCGCCGCTGTGCCACCGGAAGGTGGTGCGGCGCCCCCGGGTCTCCTGGCCCTTCAGCTCTCCGTTGGAGACGGCGGTGTAGCCCTGGGGAACGGTGACGGCGATGTCGTAGGCGGCCTTGTCGGAGGGGTGGTGATTGCCGGGGAACCAGGTCATGGAGCCGGTCGGCTCGCCGAGGGCCACCGCGCCGTCGTGGGTGCGGATCCAGCCCTCCTTCCCGGTGTCCTCGCCGGTGAGGGTCTTCGGCTTGCCGTCGTAGACGACGGTGGCCGTGAAGGTGCGGTCCTTGGGGAGGGCCGAGGCGGGGGTGAGCACCAGCTCCGTGCCGCTGCGGGCGGCCTTGGCGGGACGGCCGTTCACCGTGGCCTTCCGCACCCGCAGCCCGGTGAGGTCGAGGTGGAAGGAGCTCAGCGCGCGGTCCGCGCGGGCGGTGATCCGGGCGGTGCCCTTGAGGTGGCGCGAGCCGGGGGTGTAGTCGAGGGCGAGACGGTAGCCCCGTACGTCGTAGCCGCCGTTGCCGAGCCGTGGGAAGAGCGCGTCGCCGACCCCCGCGCCACCCGCCCCGGCACCGGACGCCCCGTCCGCCCCCTGTGCCCCGGCGCCACCGGTGCACCCCGCGCACAGCGCGAGGAGCAGCACACCGGGCAGCACCCGCGAGAAGCGGCGAGTCGCCGTGGCCGCCGTGCGTGACCTGGTCATCCCCGCTCCGGTCCGGGCGCCGGGGGTTCGGACCACTCCGGCAGCGGTTCGTCGTCCATCTCACGTCCCTACGCTTCGGCGGCTGATCCTCAGGAGCGTAATGGGCCCGACGGGCGGAAACGTGCGGGACCGCCGATGGCACGGCGCCGCGTCACGGGCGCAAAGGCCGGGGGCTGCCCGGGGCCGGGCAGCTCACCGACCTTTGCGCGACTTAAACGTCTCTGAGCTGCAGTTCACCACTTCTGGTGAAGCTCTGGCCTCCAGTTGCAATCGGCAACCCTGAGTTGCCAAGCTGTTGCTGACTGTCAACCCAGGGAGTGCACGTGGCCTTTGGTGACCAGCCCGCATACCTCCGCGTCGCCGACGACCTGCGGAAGAAGATCGCCGCGGGTGAGCTGCCGCCGCATGCGCGTCTCCCTTCCCAGGCCAGGATCCGGGAGGAGTACGGGGTTTCGGACACCGTGGCGCTCGAGGCGCGCAAGGTGCTGATGGCCGAGGGGCTGGTCGAGGGGCGTTCCGGGTCGGGGACGTATGTGCGGGCCCAGCCGGTGCCGCGGCGGGTGGTCCGGGGTGGGTTCCACACCGCCGGGGAGACCACGCCGTTCCGGCAGGAGCAGGCCGACGACCGGATCACCGGCACCTGGGAGGCCGGGAGCGAGCAGGAGGAGGCCGGGGGCGAGATCGCCGGGCGGCTGGGGGTCGAAGTGGGGGAGCGGGTGATGCGCACCCGCTATGTGTTCCGGTCGCAGGGGGAGGTGGTGATGCTCTCCACCTCCTGGGAGCCGCTCGCGCTCACCGGCCGTACGCCCGTGATGCTGCCCGAGGAGGGCCCGCTTGCCGGGCGCGGGGTCGTCGACCGGATGGCCACCCTCGACCTGGTGGTGGACAACGTGGCGGAGGAGGTCGGCGCGCGCCCCGGCCGGGCCGAGGAGGTGCTGGCGCTCGGCGGGGTGCCGGGGCACTGGGTGATGGTCACCTCGCGCACGTACTTCGCGGGCAGGCGTGCGGTGGAGACCGCCGATGTGGTGGTGCTGGCCGAGCGCTATCGGATCGCCTATCGGCTGCCGGTGAAGTGATCGTTCGTTCGCCATCGGTGTTCGCCGATAGCCGGGCGGTCCGTCCCAAGGTGTCTTACCGCGAGTTAACCGCCGCTCCGCCGCCGTAACGGCCCGGCAATGGCTCGCCGCAGCCGTGCGTCACCTGCGACTTCTACCGTCCTCGGGCGTAACGGAACGGCCCGAGCGATAGGGGAAGCCGGTATGACGGACGCGGTCGACACGGTCACACCTGAGGCGGGAGCGCCAACACAGTCACCACGGGCGGGAGAGCCGACAGCCGCCCCGCGGCGCGGCTACGCCCGGCTGGCGGCGGACGAGAGCCGCGAGGACTACTCGCTGCGCTACGCACCCCACTCCTACCGTCGCTGGTCGCCCACCATGGTCGCCTCGACGGCGCTCGGCGGGATCGCCTATCTCGCGGACTTCGCCATCGGCGCGTCCATCGTCTTCAGCTACGGCTTCACCAGCGGTATCGCCTCGATCCTCACCGCGGCGACGATCATCTTCCTGACCGGCATCCCCATCGCCCGCGCCTGTGCGACCTATGGCCTGGACATGGACCTGATCACCCGCGGTGCCGGATTCGGCTACTTCGGCTCGACGCTGACCTCGCTGATCTACGCCAGCTTCACCTTCATCTTCTTCGCGCTGGAAGGCTCGATCATGGCGCAGGCCATGCATCAGGCCCTCCATATCCCGCTGCCCATCGGCTATCTGCTGACCACCCTCATCGTGATCCCGATCGTCTTCCGCGGTATGGGCGCGCTCGCCAAGGTGCAGGCGTGGACCCAGCCGCTCTGGCTGATCGGTCTCGTCCTGCCGTTCGTGGTGCTGGCCTTCGAGGCGCCGGGCTCCTGGGGCGCGTTCGCCTCCTTCGGCGGGACCGAGGGCGCGGGTTCCGGTTTCGACTGGATCGGATACGGCCTGGGCACGGGCGTCGCGCTCTCGCTGATCGCGCAGATCGGTGAGCAGGCCGACTATCTGCGGTTCATGCCCGCGAAGACCGACGAGAACCGGCGGCGCTGGAATCTGGCGGTCCTGGCCGCCGGCCCCGGCTGGGTGATCATCGGCGCGGCCAAGCAGATCGGCGGCGCCTTCCTCGCGTTCGTGGCGCTCGACGCGGTCGGCACGACCCATGCGCTGGAGCCCATCGCCCCGCAGATCGAGGCGCTGAAGCCCTGGCTGGGCTCGGTCGCGCTGCCCGCGGCCGCGCTCTTCGTGGTGGTCTCCCAAGTCAAGATCAATGTGACCAACGCCTACAGCGGCTCGCTGTCCTGGTCCAACTTCTTCTCCCGGGTCACCCACCGCCACCCCGGCCGAGTCTGGTACATCTTCCTCAACCTCGCCATCGCGCTGGCGCTCATGGAGATGAACATGTTCGCGGCGCTCAACAAGCTGCTGGGCTTCTACTCCAACGTCGGCATCGCCTGGATAGCCGCCGTCGCCGCCGATCTGGTCATCAACAAGCCACTCGGGCTGAGCCCGAAGTACATCGAGTTCAAGCGGGCGTATCTGCACCCGGTGAACCCCGCCGGCTTCGGTGCGATGGTGATCGCCTCGGTGGTCTCGATCGTCGCCTTCTTCGGGGTCTTCGGCGAGGTGGCCGAGGCCTTCTCGACCTTCATCGCCTGCGGGCTGGCGCTGCTGCTCTGCCCGCTGCTGGCCTGGCTCACCAGGGGCCGCTACTACCTGGCCCGGGAGAACCCGGTGAACGGGCCCGGTGCCGAGGTCCCGGACATCACGGCCACCCACCTCTGCGCCTCGTGCGAGACGGCGTACGAGCTGCCGGACATCGCCGACTGTCCGGTGCGGGCGGGGGCGGTCTGCTCGCTGTGCTGCTCATTGGACGCCGAGTGCGGGGATGTGTGCCGCAAGGCGCCCACGGGCGAGCCGGTGCTGATGCCGCTTCCCACCCTGCGCGGTCCCGCCGTGAGCGATTCCGGCACATGAGGGCGGTTCCCGCCCCCTCTGTTGCAAAACTCACATCAGTGCAGGTGAAAGGGGTTACTGGAAGGGGATCATCCGTTTCGCTCTTACGATGGACCGGTTTGTGTCCGGTCGTCGGGGGGCGAAAGGAGTGCCAGGAACTTGAGCACGGAGCAGGGTTCCCACTCGCATTATCGAAGGTCACTCGGACCGGTGGCCCTCACCGCCGTGGGTCTCGGGTCGATCATCGGCTCCGGCTGGCTGTTCGGCGCCGAGCGCGCCGCCGCGCTGGCCGGGCCCGCCGCCATTCTGGCCTGGGTGATCGGCGCCGCCGTCGCCCTGACCATCGCCCTGACCTACTCCGAGCTGGGTTCGATGTTCCCCAAGGCCGGGGGCATGGTCCGGTACGGCCAGTACTCGCACGGCTCGCTGGCGGGATATCTGGCCGCCTGGGCGAACTGGATCGCCATCGTCTCGGTGATCCCCGGTGAGGCCACCGCCTCCGTGCAGTACATGTCCTCCTGGGACTTCGGCTGGGCCAAGGCGCTGTACGGCGGGAAGGAGCTGACCGGCAGCGGTGTCGCGCTCGCGTCCGTGCTGCTGCTCTTCTACTTCTTCCTCAACTGGTTCGCGATCACCCTCTTCGCGAAGACCAACACCGCGATCACCGTCTTCAAGGTGGTCGTGCCGACCCTGACCGCCGGGGCGCTGGTGCTGTCGCACTTCGACACCGGCAATGTCACCGGCAACGGCGGCTTCACCCCCAACGGCTGGAACTCCGTGTTCACCGCGGTCGCCGTCTCCGGCATCGTCTGGGCCTACAACGGCTTCCAGTCGCCGCTGAACATGGCGGGCGAGGCCCGTGACCCGGGGAAGTCGCTGCCCAAGGCCGTCATCAGCTCGATCCTCATCGCGCTGGTGATCTACGTCGCGCTGCAGATCGCCTTCCTGATGGCCGTCCCCGCCGCCGATCTGCGGCACGGGGGCTGGTCCGGGCTCTCCTTCAACTCCCCGCTCGCCGATCTCTCCCTGGCCTGGGGCCTGAACTGGCTGGCGATGCTGTTGTACGCGGACGCCTTCATCTCCCCGTCCGGCACCGGCATGATCTACGCGGCCACCACCTCCCGCATGATCCAGGGCGTCCAGGAGAACGGCCATCTGCCGGGGATCTTCGGCAAGGTCGACCCCAAGACCGGCATTCCGCGCCCGGCGCTGCTGCTCAACCTGGGGATCGCCTTCATCTTCCTCGCGGTCTTCCGCGGCTGGGGTTCGCTCGCCGAGATCGTCTCCGTCGCGACCGTGATCTCGTACATCACCGGTCCGGTGGCCGTGATGTCGCTGCGCCGCCTCTCCCCGGAGCTGCCGCGTCCGGTGCGGCTGCGCGCGATGCCGGTGATCGCGCCGATCGCGATGGTCTTCGGCTCGCTGGTGCTGTACTGGGCCCGCTGGCCGCTCACCGGCAAGGTCATCTTCATCATGGCGATCGGGCTGCCGATCTGGGCCTGGTACGAGCTGCGCAAGCCGTGGGCGGAGCTGCGGCCGCACCTGGCCGCCGGAGCCTGGATGGTCACGTATCTGCTCGTCATGGCGGCGGTGTCATGGGCCGGCGGCACGGAGTTCGGCGGGCGCGGCTATCTGCCGGCCGGCTGGGACATCGTGATCGTCGCCCTGATCGGGCTGGCCTTCTACTTCTGGGGCGTACGCAGCGCATGGCGCAATCCGACGCTGCTGGCGGCCGAGCGCGAGCTGGGCGCCACCCCGGCCGCCCCGGCCGACGAGGCCGACGAGGCGGGCGAGAGTGGCGACGGCGACCGGGTGAAGGCCGAAGTCGGCGTCTGAGACATGGCCGGATGAGTGCCTCCTTGTAAGAACACGTATCCGCTGCGTGAAGGTAGGGCGTAGGCTCGGGCATATGCGGAACGGGATTTCCTTAACGGTGTCGCGGGGTCGTGCGCCCGGGCGCGCCACAGCGGAGGGGGCGGGGAGATGAGTGACGGGAACGCTGTGCTGCCCTGGCTCGTGATCCGCCAGGACAACAACGGCAACCGCTACCGCGTCGGGCGCTACGCCACCAGGACGGAGGCCCAGGAGGTGGCCGACCGCTTGGAGGGTGAGGGCCAGGAGCAGCTGTACGTGGTCGAGCGGACCGCCGCGTCCCGTCAGTCCGGTTAGCCCGAGTCCGGTTTCAACCCGAGTCCGGTCAGTCCGAGTCCGGTCAGCTCGAGTCCGGTTTCAGTCCGCGGAAATGCGTACATCCGGTCGCGGGAACGCGTACCTCTTCCAGAGCCCCGGGGCGCCCGCCCCGGGGCTCTGGTGTGCTTCCGCGCAGGCTAGGGTGCGGATCATGAGCGTGCGTGTGGTGGTGGGCGGAGCGGTGTTCGACCGGGGGCGGCTGCTGGCCGCGCGGCGCAGCGCCCCGCCCGAGCTCGCGGGCCGCTGGGAGCTGCCCGGCGGCAAGGCCGAGCCCGGGGAGACACCACAGGCGGCGCTCGTCCGCGAACTGCGCGAGGAACTCGGGGTCGAGGTCGAGCCGCTCGAACCGCTGCCGGGGGAGTGGCCCCTCAAGCCCGGCTTCGTACTGCGGGTATGGACCGCGGCCCTGCGCTCCGGTGAGCCGCGCCCGCTCCAGGACCACGACGAGCTGCGCTGGCTCCCGCCGGACCGGGTGGACGAGGTCGACTGGCTGGACGAGGACCGCCCCGCGGTGGCGGAGGCGGTCCGCCGGCTGCGCGCGGCCGGGGCCGATGCGGACAACACCGGGGCCAGTGCGGACAACACCGGGGCCGATGCGGACAACACCGGGGCCAGTGCGGACAACACCGGGGCCGGTGTGGACAACACCGGGGCCGATGCCGGGGCGTCGTCCGGCGCCGGGTCGGCCGAGGCCACCGAGGGGACCCGGCCACGCACTTCTTGAGAACGTCCCGCGCGGGAAAATCCATGGGGTTCGAGCCGCCTCCGTCTGGTTAGGAGTGAGGGGGAGCGCTGATCATGAGCGCTTCACCAAAAGCCGGGACGGACTCTGATGGCGGGCTGAGATAGTGCTGTGATCGTGAAGACCGTACTCGGGATGGCCGAAGTGCTGGATACTCGGCTATCTGAAGCCGGTCGGAGCACCTGAGCCGGAGGGGACGGGCGCATGAGCGAGAAGCCAGCGGGAGCTGATATGCCCGAGGAGACGGTGGGTTCGCAGGTGTCGCCGATGTCACAGGGGTCCTCGATGTCGGACATGTCGTCCATGTCCTCGATGTCGACGGTGTGGCAGAGCAGTCCTCCCGGCTCGATCTATGACTACATCCGGGTCGCCTCGTTCGCGCTCGGGCCCGACGGCCGGATCGCGCAGTGGAGCGAACGGGCCGCGGAGTTGCTGGGGCTGACGGCGAACCAGGCCATCGGCAGGGATCCGGTGGAGGCGTTCGTACCGCCGGAGTACCAGGAGACGGGCCAGCGCGCGGTGGCCGACATCCTCGACGGCCGGGAGTGGACCGGGCTGGTTCCCTACCGTAACCCCCGGACGCCGAGCGGGCATGGCATCGCCGAGGTCTATGTGATGCCCGCTCAGGACGAGCACGGAAAGCGGGCCGCGCTCTGTATCGCGGTGGACGTCAGCGCGTTGCGCGGGCTGGAAACCGATCTTGCTTCTTCACAGGCCGTTTTCGGTCAATCTCCGCTCGGTTTCTTCCTCTTCGGGACCGATCTGCGGATCCTCCGCGTCAATGAGCGCTTTGCGAAGGTTTTCGGACGCCCCACCGAGGAGTACCGCGGCACGACCCCGCACGATCTGCTGCCGCGCGGCGAGGCCGACCGGCTGGCCGCCGCGCTGCGCCAGGTCCTGGACTCCGGGCAGTCGCTGACCGACATGCCCATCGTGGGCCAGGCGCCGGGCAGCCCCGACCGCCGCCGCTGGTCGGTCTCGCTCTACCGGCTGCACAGCGGCTCCGGCCGCCCCATCGGCGTCGCCGGGCTCGCCACGGATGTCACCGGCCGCCGCCGCGCCGAACAGGAGGCCGCGGGCGTACGGCGCAATCTGGCGCTGCTGAACGAGGCCGGGGCCCGAATAGGCACCTCGCTCGACCTGGAGACCACCGCCCGCGAGCTGCTGGACGTGGCCGTACCGCAGTTCTGCGACCTGGCCTCGGTCGACCTCTACCAGGGGCTGCTCTCCGGCGACGAGACCCCGCCCGGACTCGCCGACGGCAGCGCCGAGCTGCGCCGCGTCGCCTTCGCCAGCGCGGTCTCCGACGGCCCGGTCCCCTTCGGCGACATCTGCCGCGTCAACACCGTGGAGGACCCCAAGCCCATCCAGGTCGGCGAGGTGCACCGCTACCCCTTCAACTCGCTGTGCGCCCACGCCCTGCGCACCGCCCAGGTCCGCGTCGTCCCCGGGCGGGACGGCAGCGAGGCCCTGGAGCTCGGGGCCATGCTCCAGTCCACCCTTGTGGTGCCGATGGTCGCGCGGGACACCGTCGTCGGCCTGGCCCAGTTCTCCCGCGCCAAGGGCAGCGAGCCCTTCGGCGAACGGGACCGCGCGCTCGCCGTCGAGCTGGCCGCCCGCGCCGCCGTCAGCATCGACAACGCCCGGCTGTACCGCAGAGAACATGAACGCGCGCTGATACTCCAGCGCAGTCTGCTCCCGCCCGGCGACCCGGAGGCCGCCGGGCTCGATATCGCCTGCCGCTATCTGCCGGGGAACGCGGCGACCGAGGTGGGTGGCGACTGGTTCGACGTGATCGAGCTGCCCGGACACCGCACCGCGCTGGTGGTCGGCGACGTCATGGGGCGGGGGCTGCGCGCCGCCGTGGCCATGGGCGAGCTGCGCACCGCCGTACGCACCCTCGCCCTGCTCGACCTGGAGCCCGCCGAGGTGCTCTCCGCGCTCGACGAGATCGCCCGCGGCCTCGGCACTCCCAGCGGCTCGCACGCCGGCGCGCGGTCCGGCTCGCGCGCCCTCGTGCGCGACGGCAAGGCCGCCGACGACTCCTCCGATCTGACCGAGGTCTACCTCGCCACCTGCGTCTACGCCGTCTACGACCCGGTCACCCGGCGCTGCACGTTCGCCAACGCCGGGCATCCGCCCCCTGTCCTCGTGGAGCCGGGCGAGGACGCCCTGCTGATGGAGGTCCCGCCCGGATTGCCGCTCGGCGTGGGCGGCGAGCCGTTCGAGGAGATCGAGGTCGAGCTTCCCGACGGCGCGCTGCTGGCCCTCTACACCGACGGTCTGGTCGAGTCCCGCGACCACAGCCTTGACGAGGGACTCCAGGCCCTGCGCGCGGCCCTCAACACCCCGGACGGCGCCGACGGCGCGAGCGGCGCGGCCGGATCCCTCGAGGACGTCTGCGACCACGTCCTGAGCACCCTCGACACCCACCACGGCGAGGACGACATCGCGCTGCTGATGGCCCGGGTGCAGGGCCTGTCGGCCGAGTCGGTCGGCGACTGGGGCCTTCCCAGCGCCCCGCAGTCCGTGGGCCGGGCCCGCGAACTGGCCCGGGAGCAGCTGGAGTCCTGGGGCCTCGACGATCTGGTGGACACCACCGAGCTGCTGGTCAGCGAGCTGGTCACCAATGCCCTGCGGTACGGCGAGGGCGAGATCCGGCTGCGGCTGCTGCTGGACCGCACGCTGGTGTGCGAGGTCTGGGACGGCGGTCTGGTGCAGCCCCGGCGGCGGCGCGCCCGGGACACCGACGAAGGCGGGCGCGGGCTCCAGCTGGTCGGGCTGCTCAGCGCGGGCTGGGGCAGCCGCAGGACCCCGCTCGGCAAGACCGTCTGGTTCGAGCTGGCCCTTCCGGACGGCCAGTCCTCGGGCCCGGACTCGGTGGAGGCGCTGCTCAGCCTGTGGTGACGGGCCACGGCCGGTTACGGCAGTGGGCCGTGATGGCCGCGGGTCGTTACGGCAGCGGGCCTGCCGGTGGTGGCGGGCCCGCGACACGCAGCGTGGGGAGCGCTACTGCTTCCCGGCGGATCTTTCCCCACCCCGCCCCTTCCCGAACTGGGGCTTCGCCCCAGGCCCCGAGCCGGGGCATTGCCCCAGGCCCCGAACTGGGGCTTCGCTCCAGGCCCCGAGCCGGGGCTTTGCTCCAGGCCCCGAACTGGGGCTTTGCCCCAGGCCCCGAGCCGGGGCTTCGCCCCACGCCCCGAGGTCCAGGGGCGGAGCCCCTGCCGCGCGGCGGAGCCGCAGATCGATGCTGCGGGAAGGGACGGGGAGGGGATCAGCCCGCCGCAGGCGTCACTGCCCGCGGCGCCGGATCTTGTTGCCGAGCCAGACCAGCGGATCGTACTTACGGTCCGCCGCCCGCTCCTTGAGCGGGATCAGCGCGTTGTCCGTGATCTTGATCTGCTCGGGGCAGACCTCCGTACAGCACTTGGTGATGTTGCAGTAGCCCAGTCCGTGCTCCTCCTGGGCGGTGCTCTTGCGGTCCAGTCCGGTGTCGGCCGCCGCGTCCAGCGGATGCATGTCCAGCTCAGCGACCCGCATCAGGAACCGCGGCCCGGCGAACGCCTCCTTGTTCTCCTCGAAGTCCCGCACCACATGGCAGGTGTCCTGGCACAGGAAGCACTCGATGCACTTGCGGAACTCCTGCGACCGGTTCACGTCCTCCTGCCACATCCGATACTCGCCCGGACCCAGCCCCTCCGGGGGCACGAAGGACGGCACCTCGCGGGCCTTGGTGTAGTTGAACGACACATCCGTCACCAGGTCCCGTACCACCGGGAAGGCCCGCAGCGGGGTGATGGTGATCGTCTCGTTTCGTTCGAACACCGACATCCGGGTCATGCACAGCAGCCGGGGCCGGCCGTTGATCTCGGCGCTGCACGAACCGCATTTGCCCGCCTTGCAGTTCCAGCGGACGGCCAGGTCGGGGGCCTGGGTGGCCTGCAGCCGGTGGACGATGTCCAGTACGACCTCGCCGTCGTTGACCTCGACGTGGAAGTCCTTCAGACCGCCGCCGTCCTGGTCGCCCCGCCACACCCGGAAGTGGGCCTCGTACGCACTCACTGGGTCAGCTCCTCGTCCGTCAGGTACTTCACCAGTTCGTCCTTCTCGAACAGGTTCAGCAGGTCGGGCCGGATGGGCGGCATCTCACGCCGCTCGAGCCGGATCTGGCCGTGCCCGGCGTCGGGTGCCGCCAGCCCCGCCGACGGGTCGGAGAGCCGGCAGACCAGATTGAGCCGCCGCCATTCTCGGTCCATCTCCGGGCAGTCGTCGCGGGTGTGCCCGCCGCGGCTCTCGGTGCGCTCCAGCGCGGCCCGTGCCACGCACTCGCTGACCAGCAGCATGTTGCGCAGATCGATCGCCAGGTGCCAGCCGGGGTTGAACTGCCGGTGGCCCTCGACCCCGGCGCGGCGCGCCCGGACCCGCAGACTGGCCAGCCGGTGCAGCGCCTCCTCCATCTCCTCGGCCTTGCGGATGATCCCCACCAGGTCGTTCATCGACTGCTGGAGCTCCTGGTGGAGGGTGTACGGGTTCTCCGGCGGCCCGGCAGGTCCCGCGGTCTCGTCCGGCTCACCGGCCTCGGCGCTGAACGGGCGCAGCGCCTCGGCCGCCGCCAGGTCCAGCTGCGCCTCGTCCGGCACCGGACGGCTGCCCGAGTCCGCGATCTCCTGGGCGTAGCGGGCCGCGTGGAGCCCGGCGCGGCGCCCGAAGACCAGCAGGTCGGAGAGGGAGTTGCCGCCGAGCCGGTTGGAGCCGTGCATCCCGCCCGCGACCTCGCCCGCGGCGAACAGGCCGGGCACGCCGGTGGCGGCCGCGGTGTCCGGGTCGACGTCCACTCCGCCCATCACGTAGTGACAGGTGGGGCCCACCTCCATGGGCTCGGCGGTGATGTCGACGTCCGCGAGCTCCTTGAACTGGTGGTGCATGGAGGGCAGCCGCCGCTTGATGACCTCGGGGGACATCCGGGTGGAGACGTCGAGGAAGACCCCGCCGTGCGGGGAGCCCCGGCCCGCCTTCACCTCGGCGTTGATGGCGCGGGCCACCTCGTCGCGGGGGAGCAGCTCGGGCGGGCGGTGGTTGTGGTCCGGGTCCTCGTACCAGCGGTCGGCCTCGTCCTCGGACTGGGCGTACTTCTCCTTGAAGACGTCCGGGATGTAGTCGAACATGAACCGCTTGCCCTCGCTGTTGCGCAGCACCCCGCCGTCGCCGCGCACCGACTCGGTGACCAGGATCCCCTTCACCGAGGGCGGCCAGACCATACCGGTCGGGTGGAACTGCACGAACTCCATGTTGATCAGCGGGGCGCCCGCGAGCAGCGCCAGCGAGTGGCCGTCGCCGGTGTACTCCCAGGAGTTGGAGGTGACCTTGAAGGACTTGCCGATACCGCCGGTGGCCAGCACCACGGCCGGGGCCTCCAGGGCGAAGAAACGGCCCGATTCGCGCTCGTAGCCGAAGACCCCGGCGACCCGGTCGCCGTCCTTGACGATCCGGGTGACCGTGCACTCCTGGAAGATCTTCAGCCGGGACTCGTAGTCGCCGGTGGCGGCCTTGTCCTCCTGCTGGAGGGAGACGATCTTCTGCTGGAGGGTGCGGATCAGCTCCAGGCCGGTGCGGTCCCCGACATGGGCGAGGCGGGGGTACTCATGGCCGCCGAAGTTCCGCTGGGAGATCTTGCCCTCCGGGGTGCGGTCGAAGAGCGCGCCCCAGGTCTCCAGCTCCCAGACCCGGTCCGGGGCCTCCTGGGCGTGCAGCTCGGCCATCCGCCAGTGGTTGAGGAACTTGCCCCCGCGCATGGTGTCGCGGAAGTGCACCTGCCAGTTGTCGCGCTCGTTGACGTTGCCCATGCTGGCGGCGATGCCGCCCTCGGCCATCACCGTATGGGCCTTGCCGAACAGCGACTTGCAGATGACGGCGCAGCGCATGCCCTGCTCGCGGGCCTCGATCGCGGCACGCAGCCCGGCGCCGCCCGCGCCGATCACGACCACGTCCCACGCCTGCCGCTCGACTTGCGTCATCGGATGAGCACCTCTCCTAGAAAAAGCGGGGATCGTCGAAGGCGCCGCTCGCCACCAGATAGACGTAGAAGTCCGCGACGGCGACGCTGATGAGAGAGGCCCAGGCCAGCTGCATATGGCGTGCGTTGAGCCCGCTCACCCAGCCCCAGAGCCGATAGCGCACCGGATGCCGGGAGAAGTGCTTCAGCCGGCCGCCGACGATATGGCGGCAGGAGTGGCAGGAGAGGGTGTACGCCCAGATCAGCGCGATGTTGGCGAGCAGCACCAGGGTGCCCAGGCCCATATGGCCCCAGCGGCCGTGCTCGTCCCGGAAGGCGAGCACGGTGTCATAGGTGAGGATCCCCGCGACGACCACCGCGAAGTAGAAGAAGTAGCGGTGGATGTTCTGCAGGATCAGCGGGAAGCGGGTCTCGCCGGTGTACTTGGCGCGCGGTTCGGCGACCGCGCAGGCGGGCGGTGAGGCCCAGAAGCCCCGGTAATACGCCTTGCGGTAGTAGTAGCAGGTGAGCCGGAACCCCAGCGGGAAGATCAGGATCAGCAGTGCCGGGGACAGCCCCCACCACGCGCCGAAGATCTCCCAGTTGGCGCCGCCCTTCATGGGCACGCAGTTCTGGGCGACGCAGGGCGAGTAGAAGGGGGAGACGTACGGCTCGGCGTAGTAGTCGTCCCCCGCGAAGGCCCGCCAGGTCGAGTAGACGATGAACGCGAACAGTCCGGCGGCGGTGATGGCGGGGGAGAGCCACCAGCGGTCGCTGCGCAGATGGCGGCCGGGGATGGCGGCGCGCGAGGCGCTGTGCACGCCGTGCGGGGCCGTTCCGGAGTCCGCGGGTGCGGGCGTGGTGGCTTGCGGGTCGGTGCCTGTGGCCAAGGGGAACTCCGCGGTGGAGTGGTATGGGGGGACGGTGGGGATGCGCCCCGTGACGGGAGGCGCGCCGGCCCGTCCCTAGGGCGCGTGGCGATCTCTCGCGCCGAGGCCCTCGTCGTCGACGTCCGACCACAGCGCGCTGTCGTACGGGGCGTCGGGGACCGGAACCATTTCGGGGCGTGATCGCTCCACGGGAGTCGTCTCGCGCAGCAGGGCGAGGCTCTCGCGCAGGTGGTCCGCATCGGTGCGGACCCGACGTATCTCCAGCCCGCCGGCGCCCACCCGCTGCTCCAGCCGGGAGACGGAACGGACGAGGTCATCGAGACAGCGCTGGACGGCCGTCAAGTCGTCGTTCAAGGACATGACTTGCCCTCACTTCCGCGGTTGCGGTTGGCGACGCTTATGCGACAGCGAGTGTTACGCGCCACGGTCCTGGTTGTGAAGGGATCTGTCGGGATTGGCGCCGCCACCGGCGGGATTCCGCCGCCGCGCGCCGGACTGCGCGCCCGCCACATTGATCCGGGCGGGTGATCCTTTCCCCTCATGGCCGTCTCCATGGCCCTCTCGGCGTGCTGTCCCATGAACCGTCGCTTTGAGTGAGGAGTATATGCGATCAGCGTCACACTATGCCAAATGCGCATATATCCGTCACCCTGCGGAGGTACGAGCCATGCCCATCACCAGGAGCCGCCGCGCCATGCTGCTCGCCGCGGGAGTGATGCTGCCGCTGCCCGTACTGACCGGCTGCAGCTCGGACGACGACGGCCCGCCGCCACGCGCCGCCTGGGACATCGCCTCCGCACCCCGCTCCGGGACCGCCGGCACCGGAACCCTGCGCTGGGCCCTGGACGCGACGCCCACCACGCTCAACGCCTTCCAGAAGACCGCGGACACGGGCACCCAGCGGATCGCGGGCGCCGTGCTGCCCTCCCTCTACACCCTCGACGCCCGCGGCCGGGCCCAGCGCAACGGCGACTACCTGGCCTCCGCCGACGTCACCTCGACCGACCCCAAGCAGGTCGTGGTCTTCAAACTCAACCCCAAGGCGGTGTGGAGCGACGGACGCCCGATCGGCGCGGAGGACTTCCAGGCCCAGTGGAAGGCGCTGCGCGGCACCGACGAGAAGTACGGGACGGCGCGCAACGCCGGATACGACCGGATCGCCAAGGTCGAACCGGGGGACAAGGAGCACGAGGTCAAGGTCACCTTCGCCAAGCCGTACACCGACTGGCGCTCGCTGTTCACCCCGCTGTACCCGAAGAGCGTGATGGGCAACCCGGCGGTCTTCACCGCGGCCGCGAACAAGGGGCTCGCGGTCGGCGCCGGGCCCTTCATGGTCCGCCGGGTCACGGACTCCGAGGTCACCCTCGTCCGAAACCCCCGCTGGTGGGGCGACCGGGCGCGGCTGAGCCGGGTGGTCTTCCAGGCGGTCCCGGCCGAGAAGCGGGCCGAGGCGCTGATCGCCGGGCGGCTGGACCTGGCCGAGGTGGACCGGACCACCGCCCGGCGCATCCAGGCCACCGCCCCCGGCAAGCAGGCCGCGGGCGCCAAGCGGGGCTCCTCGGCCCCGGGCAAGGCGGGTGCGCCGGAGCCGTCCACGGGCGGCCGGGAGGCGTCCACCGGCGGCCGGGAGGCGGGCGAGGCGACGCGTACGGCGCACACCGGGGCGGCGCACACCGGGGCGGGGCGGGAAGAGTCGGCGCGGGAAGAGGCGGGAGCCCAGGGAGCGGCCACCGGCGACACCGGCGACACCGACAAGAACCGGTCGCGGACCCGGGCGCTGAGCAGGTTCACCCTGCGCAAGGCCCTGGACCCGGCCTACACCCAGCTCGCCCTCAACGGCACCAAGGGCCCGCTCGCCGATGAGCGGGTACGCCGCGCGGTAGCCCGCGCGATCGACCGGAAGGCCCTGGCGAAGCTGGTGCTCAAGCCCGTGGGGCTGCCGTCCGAACCGCTCGGCAACCATCTGCTGATGGCGGGCCAGCCGGGCTACAAGGACCACAGCGGCGCCCTCGGCGACCCGGACACCAACGCCGCGCAGTCGCTGCTCGCCGACGCGGGCTGGCGGGCGGGCGGCACCGGCCGTCAGAAGGCACTGGACGGCAAGACGGACGACCGGGGCAGCCGGCACAGCGCCCCGACCGCCACCGCCACGGACTCCGCCACCGAGAGCGCCACGGGCCCCGCCACGGACCCGGCCACCGACAGCGCGTCCGGAACCGCCTGGGGCACCGCGTCCCCCACCGCCTCCAAGAGCGCCTCCGGCGCCCCGCCCGCGGCCGGTGACGCCGGGCGGTCCGGACGGCTCCGGGAGACGGCCGTCGTACGGAAGAAGGGACGGCCGCTGGTGCTGCGCTTCGTCCTCCCCGACGACCGGACCGGCGCCCGGCTGGGCACGGTCGGTGAGCGCATCGCGCGGATGCTGGAGAAGATCGGCGTCCGGACCGAGATCACCAAGGTCTCCGGCGAGAGCTACTTCCGGGACCACATCGCCACCGGCGACTACGACCTGGCCCTCTACTCCTGGCCCGCCTCCGCCTACCCGGCCACCGACGCCCGTCCCATCTACGCCAAGCCGCAGCCCGCCGCCGACGGCTCCCTGGTCGTCGAGCAGAACTACACCCGGGTGGGCACCGACCAGATCGACCAGCTCTTCGACCAGGCGCTCTCCGAACTGGACGGCGGCGCCTCGCGCTCCCTGGTCAGCCGGGCGGACGCCCGGATCTGGGCGGCGGCCGGATCGATTCCGCTCTATCAGCGCCCTCAGCTGATCGCGATGCGCAAGGGCTTGGTCAACGCGGGCGCCTTCGGCTTCGCCACCCCCCGCTACCAGGACATCGGCTTCCGCCGCTAGGGGGTGTCCGACGGGTCTTGCCGCCTGCGTGCCGCCTGCGGCGGGCTGTTCCCCTCCCCGCCCCTTCCCGAAACTGGGGCCCCGGCCCAGCCCCCGGGGCGGGGGCTGTTCTAGACCTCGGACCCGGGGTTCCGCCCCAGAACCTCGGACCCGGGGTTCCGCCCCAGAACCCCGGAGCCCGGGGCTTCGCCCCAGACCCCGGCCCGGGGTTCCGTTCCGGGCCCCGGACCCGGGGCTCTGTCCCTTCCCGCGGCATCACCATGCGGCTTCGCCGCGTGGTGGGGCTCCGCCCCGGGCTCCGGGGTCCAGGGGCGGAGCCCCTGGTATCGGGAAGGGGCGGGGAGGGGAAAGCCTCGATATGCGGCCGCGGCGTGACCCGCCGGACGCCCCATAGGCGCAGCCGCTGGTACAGCCGCCGGCGGCGCCTCCGGGTGAGGTGACCGGCGCGGGGGCGGGGTGCGCGATGGGGTGCGGGATGGGCCCCGCGATGGGCTGCGGCATTCGTCCACGCGGCGTCCCCGTACCATGGGGGTGAGGCCGAGGCGTGATCAGCCCGGCGGAAGGCGCGCCGCTTAAGGAGCGCGTCGCCACCCAACAACCGGGAGAAGCGCGCTTTCATGCCCACGCGCCACGACATTCGTAACGTCGCCATCGTCGCTCACGTCGACCATGGCAAGACGACCCTCGTCGACGCCATGCTGAAGCAGGCGGGCGCGTTCGCCGCCCACCAGCAGGTGGATGACCGGGTCATGGACTCCAACGACCTGGAGCGCGAGAAGGGCATCACCATTCTCGCGAAGAACACCGCCGTGAAATACCACCCGGCGGACGGCGGCGACCCCGTCACCATCAACATCATCGACACCCCGGGCCACGCCGACTTCGGCGGCGAGGTCGAGCGCGGTCTGTCCATGGTCGACGCGGTGGTCCTGCTGGTGGACGCCTCGGAGGGGCCGCTGCCGCAGACCCGCTTCGTGCTGCGCAAGGCGCTCCAGGCCAAGCTGCCGGTGATCCTGTGCATCAACAAGACGGACCGCCCGGACTCCCGGATCGACGAGGTCGTGAACGAGGCGTACGACCTCTTCCTGGACCTGGACGCGACCGAGGAGCAGATCGAGTTCCCGATCGTCTATGCCTGTGCCCGTGACGGCGTGGCCTCGCTGACCAAGCCGGAGGACGGCACCGTCCCGGCCGACAGCGACAGCCTCCAGCCGTTCTTCTCCGCCCTGCTGGACACCGTTCCGGCGCCGGAGTACGACGCGGCGGCCCCGCTCCAGGCGCATGTCACCAACCTGGACGCGGACAACTTCCTCGGCCGTATCGCGCTGCTCCGGGTCGAGCAGGGCGAGCTGAAGAAGGGGCAGACGGTCGCGTGGATCAAGCGCGACGGCACCATCTCCAACGTCCGGATCACCGAGCTGATGATGACCGAGGCGCTCACCCGCAAGCCCGCCGAGGTGGCCGGCCCGGGTGACATCTGCGCGGTCGCGGGTATTCCGGACATCATGATCGGCGAGACCCTGGCCGACCCGGAGAACCCGATCGCGCTGCCGCTGATCACCGTCGACGAGCCCGCGATCTCGATGACCATCGGCACCAACACCTCCCCGCTGGTGGGCCGCGGCCCCGGCGGCAAGGGCGCCGACAAGTCCGCCGTGAAGGACCGCAAGGTCACCGCGCGGCTGGTCAAGGACCGGCTGGAGCGCGAGCTGATCGGTAACGTCTCGCTGCGCGTGCTGCCCACCGACCGCCCGGACGCCTGGGAGGTGCAGGGCCGGGGCGAGCTGGCGCTGGCGATCCTGGTGGAGACCATGCGCCGGGAGGGCTTCGAGCTCACCGTCGGCAAGCCGCAGGTGGTCACCCGGGAGGTCGACGGCAAGGTCCATGAGCCGATCGAGCGCATCACCATCGATGTGCCCGAGGAGCACATGGGCGCGGTCACCCAGCTCATGGGCACCCGCAAGGGCCGGATGGACAACATGTCCAACCACGGCTCCGGCTGGGTCCGCATGGAGTTCATCGTTCCCTCCCGCGGTCTGATCGGCTTCCGCACCGAGTTCCTGACCGCGACCCGCGGCACCGGTATCGCCCACTCCATCCACGAGGGCCACGAGCCGTGGTTCGGCGAGCTGAAGACCCGTAACAACGGCTCGCTGGTGGCCGACCGCGTGGGCGCGGTGACCGCCTTCGCGATGACCAACCTCCAGGAGCGCGGGGTGCTGTTCACCTCGCCGGGCACCGAGGTGTACGAGGGCATGATCGTCGGCGAGAACTCCCGCTCCGACGACATGGACGTCAACATCACCAAGGAGAAGAAGCTCACCAACATGCGGTCCTCCACCGCGGATGTGACCGAGTCTCTGGTCCCGCCGCGGCTGCTCTCGCTCGAGCAGTCCCTGGAGTTCTGCCGCGACGACGAGTGCGTCGAGGTGACGCCGGAGACGGTGCGGATCCGCAAGGTGGTGCTGGATCAGAAGGAGCGCGCCCGCAGCGCCGCCCGCGCCAAGCGCTGACGCTCACCGCCGCGCGCCAAGCGCTGACGCTCAGCCGCGCGCCAAGCGCTGACGCTCAGCCGCGCGCCAAGCGCTGACGCTCACCGCCGCCCGCCAAGCGCTGACGCTCAGCCGTGCGCCAAGCGCTGACGCTCACCGCCGCCCGCGCCAAGCGCCGACGCGCACACCCGGGCGCGGGGGGCGCCGGGGCTCACGCCCCGCGCCCCTGCGCACTACGGCGCCGATCACGGAGCGTAGGCGCCCCACCGTGCCTCGGTGAGCTGTCCACGGCCCGGACCCACCGCCTCCTGGGGGGGGGTCCGGGCCGTTGCCATGTCAGCAATGTGCCAGTCAAGCGGTTATCCGGATCTCCCTGTCCGAATATCGGCGTCCGAGCTCCGCATGATGTGTTAACAGTCCGTTTCGCGTGTGTCTGTCTGGGGCAGTTTTGTCCGGATTTCGAAGCTCCGCGCGTAGATGCTGTGACCAAAGCGAGACCCATAAGGTGTGGTTTACGGGCCGGACGTGCTCAATCATGGGGTCCATTGAGCTCGGGTCAATGGGTCACACGCTGTGGGGAGCGCGGACCTACGAGCGCATCTGGGGGGTTCCGGTCCCTTTCGCTGTCAGGGGTGTCAGCGTGTCTCCGGGCGCCCCCTCTCGTAGTGACAGTGGACTCCTGAGGAGGCAAACCCATGCGCGGTGCCAAGAGCGCCAAGTGGGTCGCGTTGGCGGCAGTCGTGGCGCTGGCCGCGACCGCCTGCGGTGGTAACGACAGCGACAGCGGCAGCAATGACATGAACAAGGGCACGGCGGACCCGAATGGGATACTCACCGCCCAGCTCGGCGAGCCGCAGAACCCGCTGCAGCCGGCGAACGCGAAGGAGAGCCAGGGCAGTCGCGTACTGCGGGCGATCTTCGCGGGCCTGGTGGACTACGAGCCCGGTACCGGCAAGCTGGTGTACGTCAACGCGGAGTCCGTCACCCCCAACAAGGACTCCTCCGTCTGGACCGTCAAGCTCAAGCCGGGCTGGAAGTTCCACAACGGCGAGGCCGTGACCGCCAAGTCCTATGTGGACTCCTGGAACTGGTCCGCCAACGTCGCGAACAACCAGACCAACTCCAGCTGGTTCCAGGACATCAAGGGCTACGAGGACGTCCACCCTGAGAAGGGCAAGCCCAAGGCCGACAAGATGTCCGGCCTGAAGGTCGTCAACGACAACGAGTTCAAGATCGAGCTCAACGGCCCGGTCTCGTACTTCGCCTACAAGCTCGGCTACGACGTGTGGTCCCCGCTGCCCAGCGGATTCTTCAAGGACCCCAAGGGCTTCGGCGAGAAGCCGGTCGGCAACGGCCCCTACAAGTTCGTCTCCTGGGACCACAAGAAGATGATCAAGGTCCGTAAGTACGCGGACTACCAGGGCCCGAACAAGGCCAAGAACGGCGGCATCGACTTCAAGAACTACACCACCGCCGACGCCGCCTACTCGGACCTGCGCTCCAACAACCTCGACTGGATCGAGCAGGTCCCGACCACCGCGCTGACCAACTACAAGACGGACCTGGGCAAGCGCGCGATCGACGAGGAGTACTCGGCGGTCCAGTCGGTCGTCCCGGCCTTCTACACCGACCAGTTCAAAAACATCGACCCCAAGGTCATCCAGGGTCTGTCCATGGCGATCGACCGTGACACGATCACCAAGACCGTGCTTCACGGCTCCCGCACCCCGGCCGACAGCTATGTCGCCCGCGGCGTGATCGGCTACAAGGCCGGCGCGCTCAAGGAGCAGGTCACCTACGACCCGGCCAAGGCCAAGTCCCTCATCAAGGAGGGCGGCGGGGTCCCGGGCAACAAGATCTCGATCCAGTACAACGCCGACCAGGACCACAAGCCCTGGGTGGACGCGGTCTGCAACAGTATCCGCAAGGCCACCGGCGTCGACTGCGTCGGCGACTCCAAGCCCGACTTCCAGGCCGACCTGAACGCGCGTGACAAGCACCAGGTCAAGTCCATGTACCGCGGTGGCTGGGTGCTCGACTACCCGGTCAACTCGAACTTCATGAGGGACCTGTACGGCTCCAAGGCGGCCGGTAACACCAGCGGTTACGCCAACAAGGAGTTCGACAAGCTCGCGGACAAGGCCGACAAGGCCGCCACCCTCGACGAGACCGTGAAGCTCTACCAGCAGGCGGAGCAGATCCTCGCGAAGGACATGCCGGCGATCCCGCTGTGGTTCTACAAGGTCAACAGCGGCCAGTCCAACAAGGTCCTCGGGAAGATCCCCTACGGCCAGGACGGCGACCCCATTTTCACCAACGTCCAGGTGAAGAAGAAGTAATCATCGGGACCGCCGGCCGGTGCCGCCGCTCCTCCCACCGG